>JAUIBJ010000354.1 GCA_030428025.1 Alphaproteobacteria bacterium | reverse complement strand
GAGCATGCCGCCGTCGCTGTCGTCGCCCGCCTCTTCCATCAGGCGGTTGAAGTCGGGCACGGTCACGTGGCGCTTGCCGTCCAGTTCGATCACCCCGTCCTTCCGCAGCGCCGAGATCTGCCGGCTCACCGTCTCCAGCGTCAGTCCCAGGTAATCGGCCATCGCCTCGCGCGTCAGGGGCAGGTCGAACACCATCGGCCCCTGCCCCTTGCCGAGATTGAGCGTCGCATCCCGCCGGGCGATGATGGACAGAAGCGAGGCGATCTTCTCGCGCGCCGTCTTGCGGCCGAGCACCAACATCCATTCCCGCGCCGCGTCGAGCTCGTCCAGCGTCATTTCCAGCAGCCGCTGCGCGATATGCGGTGTGGTGCCCATCAGCTCTTCGAAGGGTTTGCGGCGGAAACAGCACATCACCAGATCCGATGTCGCCACCACGTCATAGGCGGCATTCTCGCGCCCCGGGCGACCGACGAAGTCGGAGGGCAGGAGAAGCCCCACCATCTGGGTGCGGCCATCTTCCATTGCCTGGGTCAGTGTGGCGATGCCAGAGACGACCGAACCCACGAAATCCATCTGGTCCCCGGCCCAGATCACGGTCTGCCCCGCCTGGAAACTGCGGTAGTACTTGATTCGGTCGAGCTTCTCCAACTCGGCGGCCTCGCAGCGCGCACAGACGGCACGGTGGCGGATCGGGCAATCGCCGCAGTCACGGGGCACGGTCCGGGTCGATTCATTCAGCATGGGCGCGCACACTCAAATCTTGTTGATCTGGGTCAAAGTTGGGCCACGGCCCACCCGCTAAACCTACCTGCATGATTACGGAATCACAACTGGGTGAACTGGGGCTTTTCGACGCAAAGGTTCCCCGTTACACAAGCTACCCCACCGCGCCGCATTTCAGCCGTGACGTGGGGGATGCCCATTTTGCCCGCTGGATCCGCGATATCGCGCCCGGCGCGCTGATCTCGCTCTATGTGCATGTGCCGTTCTGCCGGCGGCTGTGCTGGTTCTGCGCCTGCCGCACGCAGGGCACCCAGTCGGACCGGCCGGTGCAGGCCTATCTGGAGGTGCTGAAAGCCGAGCTTCGGCTGCTGGCGGCGGAACTGCCCGAGGGCGTGCGCCTGTCGCGCCTGCACTGGGGCGGCGGCACACCCACGCTTCTGACGCCGGCGATGATGGAAGAGTTGGCCGGCGCCATCAAGGAGGTCGTTCCCTTCGGCGAGGCGACGGAGTTTTCCGTCGAGATCGATCCCAACGAGATCGACGAGGCCAGACTCGACGCGTTGGCGCGCTCGGGAATGAACCGCGCCTCGATCGGGGTGCAGGATTTCGACCCGAAGATCCAGACGACCATCGGCCGGCTGCAGGGCTATGACATCACCCGCGACGCGGTGGAGGCAATCCGCGCCCGTGGCGTGAAGAGCCTCAATGCCGACATCCTCTACGGGCTGCCGCACCAATCGAAGGCCCGAATCACCGAAAGCGTGCAGAAGCTTCTGTCGCTCAATCCAGACCGGGTGGCGCTTTACGGCTATGCCCATGTGCCGTGGATGGCCAAGCGACAGCAGATGATCCCGTCCGACGCCCTGCCCACCCCGCAAGAGCGGCTGGATCTGTTCGAGACCGCCCGGCGCCTGTTCCTGTGGGACAATTACGACGAGATCGGCATCGACCATTTCGCCACAAAGGAAGACGGCCTGTCCGTCGCCAAGGCCAGCGGTCATCTGCGGCGGAACTTCCAAGGCTATACCGACGACACGGCCGAGGTGCTGATCGGGGTCGGCGCCTCGTCGATTTCCCGCTTTCCGCAGGGCTATGCCCAGAATGCCCCGGCCACCGGCGCCCATACCAAGGCGATCCGTGAGGGTCGGTTCTCGACCACGCGCGGGCATGTCTTCTCGGCCGAGGACAGGATGCGCGGCCGGATGATCGAACAGCTAATGTGCGAGTTCCGCATCGACGCGGCCGAGATCGAACACCGCTTCGGCATCGCGAAATCCCGGCTGGCCGAAATGCTGCAACAGACCGACAGGGCCTTCAACGGGTTGCTCGACGTCAGCGAACGCGGGCTGAGCATTCCGCCGGACGCGCGGCCGCTGACCCGGATGATCGCCCGCCACCTCGACGCCTACGAGTTGAACAAGGAAGGCCATAGCTCGGCCATCTGACCGGGCCCGTGGCCTCAGGCGGTCAGGTCCAGAGCCGCTTGGAGAAGCGTTTGAGCATAGTCCGTCCGGGGATTGTCGAAGATCTCGGCGGCGGGCCCGTATTCGACGATGTCGCCATCCTTCATCACCGCCACCTTGTGGCTCATGGCGCGCACCACCGTCAGGTCGTGGCTGATGAACAGATAGGCCAGCCCGTGCCTTTCCTGAAGGTTGCGCAGCAAATCTACGATCTGCACCTGCACGGTCATGTCCAGCGCGCTGGTGGGCTCGTCCAGAACCACCATCTTGGGCCGCAGGATCATCGCTCGCGCGATGGCGATGCGCTGCCGCTGACCGCCCGAGAACTCGTGCGGGTAACGGTCCATCGTGGCGGGGTTTAGGTCCACCTCCTCCATCACCTCGGCAACCAGTTCGCGCGCGCTGCGGCCATCGGGATTGCCGTGCACGCCCAGCCCTTCGGCGATGATCTGCTCGCAGGTCATCCGCGGGCTGAGGCTGCCGAACGGGTCCTGGAACACGATCTGCATATCGGCGCGGCGGCGGCGCATGGCGCGGGTCGACCACGAATGCACATCCTCGCCGTCGAAGGTGATCCGGCCTTCCGACGAGATCAGCCGCATGATCGCCAGCGCCAGCGTTGTCTTACCCGAACCGCTTTCGCCGACGATGCCCAGAGTCTCGCCAGAGCGTACGTCGATGGTGGCGTCGTTGACCGCCTTGATATGGCCAACCGTGCGTTTCAGGAACCCGCGCTGGATCGGAAACCAGACGCGCAGGCCATCCGTTTCGACCAGTCGCTGTGTGCCCTCGGGCACCGGCAGGGGCTGACCCGAGGGGCGCGCAGCCAAAAGCTTTCTTGTATAGGGATGCTGCGGATCAGCAAAGATCGTCGCAGTGTCTCCCGCCTCGACGATCTCGCCGTCCTTCATGACGCAGACCCGGTCCGCGATGCGTTCCACGATGCTCAGATCATGGGTGATGAAGAGAAGCCCCATGCCCTCTTCGCGCTTGATGCGCGACAGAAGCTGCAGGATCTGTGCCTGAATGGTGACGTCGAGCGCGGTGGTGGGCTCATCGGCGATCAGGATCTCGGGCTCGTTGGCCAGCGCCATGGCGATCATCACCCGCTGCCTCTGCCCGCCGGACAACTGGTGCGGATAGTCCTTCAGCCGGGTTTCGGGGTCGCGGATGCCCACCATGTCCAGCAGTTCGACGATCCGGTCGCGCGAGGCGTCGCCAGTCAGGCCCTGATGCAGTTCGATGCTTTCGCGAAGCTGCTTTTCCAGCGTGTGCAGGGGGTTGAGCGAGGTCATCGGCTCCTGAAAGATGAAACTGATGTCGTTGCCGCGCACCCGCCGCAGCCGCTTCTCATCCGCACCGATCATTTCCTGTCCGTCATAGGTGACGCTGCCGCGCACCTGCGCCGAGGCGCCCAGAAGCGACACGGTCGACAGCGCCGTGACCGACTTGCCCGAGCCGCTTTCGCCGACCAGTGCCACCGTCTCGCCCTTGTCGACGGAAAAGGACACGCCCTTCACCGCCTCGACGGTGTGGCCATCCTGGTGGAAACTGACGAACAGATCCCGGACATCGAGAACGGCACCGGTCATGTCAGATACACCCAGGAAAAGAGGATCAGGAACAACGCGGCGGCGGAGACGGACAGCGCCATGTGCCCCGCAGAGGGGCGCCAGCCCCGCCGCCTGCACAGCCAAGCCGACAGAAGCGCCACGCTCGACGGTATCGCTGCCAGCGCCACGCTGAAAAAGGTCACGGCCGAGAAGAGCAGCCCGCCCGGCGCCGAGTCCGCGATCACCCGAAACCCGGCCGCCCAGAGGCCCGCGACGACGAACAGCACCACAAGCCCCGCATGCACGAACAGCGCCGCCACGAAGGCCCGGCCCAGCCAGGGAGAGACCGATGCCGCGCTCATCCGAAGGTCTTTCTCGGGTCGAAGGCGTCGCGCACGCCTTCGAAGATGAAGACCAGAAGCGAAAGCATGACGGCGAAGGCGAAGAAGGCGGTGAAGGCCAGCCACGGTGCCTGCAGGTTCTGTTTGGCCTGCAGGGTCATCTCGCCCAGGCTGGGCGCCGAGGAGGGCAGGCCGAAACCCAGAAAGTCGAGCCCGGCCAAGGTGCCGATCGTGCCGGTCACAATGAAGGGCAGCAGCGTCAGCGTGGCCACCATCGCGTTGGGCAGCATGTGACGGAACATGATGGTCAGGTTGCCGACGCCAAGCGCCTTGGCCGCGCGCACATATTCTAGGTTGCGCGCGCGCAGGAATTCGGCGCGTACCACGCCCACCAGCGCCATCCAGCCGAAGAACACCATGATCCCCACCAGCAGCCAGAAACTTCGCGGCAGGATCGCGAAAAGGATGATGATAACGTAAAGCTGCGGCGTGGCAGACCATATTTCGATCACCCGCTGAAAAATCAGGTCGGTCAGCCCGCCGAAATAGCCCTGGATGGCGCCGGCGAAGATGCCGATCACGCTGGACAGGGCGGTCACGATAAG
>JAUIBJ010000353.1 GCA_030428025.1 Alphaproteobacteria bacterium | reverse complement strand
CAGGCGGTCGTGGTGGAAAGCGATGTCCCCTTCGCGGAACTCAGCATCGCCAACCCGGCGATCGCCGATTTCTCGACTCTCTCTGACCGCTCCATCTATGTGCTGGGCAAGACGCCCGGCCGTACCACGCTAACCCTGCTGGACGCGACGGGGCGGCTGATTGCCAATGTCGAGGTGCGGGTCAGCGCCGACATTTCCGAATTCAAGGAACGGTTGGGTCAGATCATGCCGGGCGAGAATATCGAGGTGCGCACTGCCAATGACGGGATCGTGCTGTCGGGCACGGTGAGCAGCACCACCCGTATGGACCGCGCACTGGAGCTTGCCCAACGCTACGCGCCCGAGCGCGTTTCGAACCTGATGTCCGTCTCGGGCAAGCAGCAGGTGATGCTGAAGGTGCGCTTTGCCGAGATGCAACGCAGCGTGTCGAAGGCGCTCGGCACTTCGCTCTCGATCGACGGGCGCAACAATTCCGGCGTGGGCGTGATCGGCGGCACCAACACCACCAACACGCAAACCGGCGTCCTGAACACCCTGTCCGGTGCGATCCCGGACGTTCAGGCCAATAACGGCGCCATCGCCTTCGGCTTCGACGTGGGCTCGACCGAGGTGGGCATCCTGCTGGAAGCGCTTGAAACCAAGGGCGTCGTGCGCACCCTTGCCGAGCCGAACCTGACCGCGTTGTCTGGGCAGGAGGCGAAATTCCTCGCCGGGGGCGAGTTTCCCATCCCCGTGGCACAGGACAACGGTGTCACCACAATCGAATTCAAGCGCTTCGGGGTCGAGCTCAACTTCATCCCGCGGGTTGTCGAGGACGGGGTGATCAACCTCGAACTGGCCGCCGCGGTCTCTTCCATCGACACCGCGAACTCGATCACCGCGAACGGGCTCACGGTCAACGCGTTCCGCCGCCGCGACACCTCGACCACGGTGGCGATGCGCGACGGGCAGAGCTTTGCCATCGCCGGGCTGCTGCAGGACGATTTCCGCGACAACAATGGCCAGGTTCCGTGGGTTGGCGACGTGCCGGTACTGGGCGCGCTCTTCCGCAGCGCCGACTATCAACGCTCGCAGACCGAGCTGGTGATCATCGTCTCGGCCCATCTGGTGACGCCCACGACGGGCGAGGCGCTGGCCCTGCCCACCGACCGGGTGCGCATCCCGAGCGAGCGCGAATTGTTCCTCAACGGGCGGGTGGCCCGCGATATTCCCGAAAACAGCCCCGCCGGCGAGGTCGCCCGGCAGGATTTCACCGGCTCCTACGGCTATGTCATGGACTGAAGGAAAGGACGCGGGCATGAAACATACCCTTCTTGCATCGGCAGCCGCGCTGGCGCTGGCGTCCTGTTCGGGGACGACCGAGGTCTACCGCTCCTATACCGAGGCCGGCGGCCTGGTGGATGGCGGCCATTTCGGCAATGCCAACATGAACAACAGCCAGGTGATGACCGGCGAAAAGCACTATGCGGTCAATCTGGCCAACCGGTTCGCCAAGGAGGTCGAAACGACGGTGAATTTTGCCTTCAACTCGGCCCGGCTCGACCCCAGCGCACAGGCGGTGCTGCATGAACAGGCGCGCTTCATCCGCCAGTTCCCCGAAGTCCGCTTCCGGGTCTACGGCCATACCGACCTTGTGGGCTCGGCCGCCTACAACAAACGGCTCGGCCTGCGACGCGCCCAAGCGGTGGTGAACTATTTCGCCACCCAGGGCATCAGCCGCTCACGGCTCGAGGCCGTGGTCTCCTTCGGCGAGACACAGCCGCTGATCGTCACGCAAGGCCGCGAACGCCGCAACCGCCGCACAGTGACCGAGGTCAGCGGCTTCGTGAAGTCGCATCCGATGATCATGGACGGCAAATATGCCGAGGTGGTCTATCGCGAATATGTCGAAAGCGCCGCGCCGGCCACCACGCTGCAGATCGTGGATACCGGCGATTCAGTCACCACCGAGTGATCACCAGGGGCATCCGTACCGCATCTCCCTGTCCGGCACATGCCGGGCCAACTTCCAGAACCCGCCCCAATGGCGGGTTTCTTTTGTGGATCGCTTTCGCACAATAGCGGTTTTTTGGCCCAAATGTTGCCCATATTTTCAGACACGTTGCTGTCATGACGAGTGTGTCTCCCGTGTCGAGGCCATGGGAGAGCGGCGTCGCGGTCCTGCGCGAACCCGCACGGGACGCCGCCGCGTATGGAGAATGGAACCGACAATGACGAGTAGTGACAGCAGCAACACCGAACAAAGCCCGCTTGTCGCCTGCACGGTCAGCCGCGACGTGCAGAACTTCGACCTGTTGATCGAGGACATGGAGGCCGCACTGGGCGAAGCCTGGGGCGACCTGAACATCAACGAGGCGCTGGCTTATTTCAGCCAGCCCGAGGCGCGCGGCATCGAATTCGCCGCAGTAGCCATCGACGATTCCGACGAGGACGACCTGCCGCTTCTGAGCGAGATCATCACCCTGGCCAGCAGCCGGGGCATCCGCGTGATTCTGATCGCCGAGGATGTGAGCCCCGCCGTCCTGCATCAGCTTCTGCGTCAGGGCGCCGACGAATTCGTCCCCTACCCCCTGCCCGAAGGCGAGCTGGAGGCGGCGATAGAGCGCATCCGCCGGCGCGAGGAACAGCAGGCGGTCGAAGGCACTCCCTTTGCCGCCGGCAACACGCCGGGCGACGGCGTGCTTCTGGCAGTGCAGGGCCTGGCCGGCGGCACCGGCGCCACCACGCTGGCCGTCAACCTTGCCTGGGAACTGGCCATCGTCGACAAGAACGACGCACCGCGCGTCTGCCTGCTGGATTTCGGGCTGCAGACCGGGTCAACCGCCACCTATCTCGACCTGCCCCGCCGCGACGCGGTGTTCGAGATGTGGTCGGATACCGAATCGATGGACGAGGACATTTTCAAGCAGTCGCTCGTCGCCTTCGAGGACAAGCTCTGGGTGCTGACCGCGCCCACCGACATGTTGCCGCTCGACATGATCACGCCCGAGGATGTGAGCCGCGTGCTCGAATTTGCCCGGTCGAAATTCGACTATGTGGTGGTCGACATGCCCGGCACTCTGGTCCAGTGGACGGAAGCGGTGCTGAACGCCTCGCAGATCTACTTCGTGACGCTCGAGCTCGACATGCGCTCGGCCCAGAATGCCCTGCGGCTGAAACGCGCGCTCCGGTCCGAGGACCTGCCGATCGAAAAGCTGCGCTATTGCCTGAACCGCGCCCCGAAATTCACCGATCTGAACGGCAAGAGCCGGGTCAAGCGGATGGCCGAGAGCCTGGAGATCCATATCGAGGTGCAGCTGCCCGATGGCGGGCGGGTCGTCACCCAGGCGGGCGATCATGGCACACCGCTGGCCAGCGCCGCCGCGAAAAGCCCGCTGCGCAAGGAAATCGCCAAGCTGGCGTCGTCACTGCATGAAATCGGCAAGCCCGAAGCAGACGAAGCCGCGTGAAAGGTTAAGAAATGTTTTCTCGGTACAAGAAATCGGGCGCGGCCACGGCCAAATTGGCGAAGCCTCCCGCAGAGCCCCCAAAGGCGCCGGCCAACGACGCGCCGAAGACCTCGCTGCGCCGGCCCACCAAGCCGGCCGCCCAACCCGCCCCGGTGGACAAGGAACGCAAACGCAAGGAGAGGCTGGCCGAGATCAAACTCGACCTGCACCGCTCGCTTCTGGACAATCTCAACCTCGCCGCACTCGACACCGCGACAGAGGCCGATCTGCGCGCCGAGATCAGTTCCATCGCCGCCGAGGTGCTGGAGGAGAAAAGCATCGTCCTCAACCGTGAGGACCGCGCTACGCTGACCCAAGAGCTATACGACGAAGTAAAAGGGCTGGGCCCGCTCGAGACGCTCCTTCAGGACGACACGGTCAACGACATCCTCGTGAACGGCCCGCATCAGATCTTCGTCGAGCGCGATGGCAAGCTGGAACTCAGCGATGTAACCTTCAAGGACGAAAAGCACCTGCTGCGGATCATCGACAAGATCGTCTCGGCTGTGGGCCGGCGGGTGGACGAGTCAAACCCTTACGTCGACGCGCGCCTCGCCGACGGTTCGCGCTTCAACGCCATGGTGCCGCCCATCGCAGTGGACGGCTCGCTGGTCTCGATCCGGAAATTCAAGAAGGATAAATTGGGCATCGACGATCTGGTGAGCTTCGGGGCCTTCTCGGAGGAGATGGCTGCCTATCTCCAGGCGGCTGTGGCCACCCGGCTCAACGTGATCGTCTCGGGCGGGACGGGCTCGGGAAAGACCACCACGCTCAATGCGCTTTCCTCCTTCATCGACAATTCAGAGCGGATCCTCACCATCGAGGACACCGCCGAACTCCAGTTGCAACAGGTCCATGTGGGCCGGATGGAAAGCCGCCCGCCCAACGTGGAAGGCAAGGGCGAGGTCAGCCCCCGCGACTGTCTGAAAAACGCGCTTCGGATGCGCCCCGACCGCATCATCGTCGGCGAGACGCGCGGCGAGGAGGTGATCGACATGCTTCAGGCCATGAACACCGGCCATGACGGCTCGATGACCACGATCCACGCCAACAACGCCCGCGATGCGATCAGCCGCCTCGAAAACATGGTGGCGATGGCAGGGATCGAGATGCCGCTCAAGGCGGTGCGCTCGCAGATTGCCTCGGCCGTGAACCTTCTGGTGCAGGCCAGCCGCCTTCAGGACGGTTCGCGCCGGATGGTG
>JAUIBJ010000352.1 GCA_030428025.1 Alphaproteobacteria bacterium | reverse complement strand
GTGCGCGCCTATATGGGCCATGTGCAGGACAATGCCGAGGAAAGCGTGCGCCGGGTTATCGACCGGCTGAAGGACGGGCAATTCACCTATCCGATGGATCATGGGGCGGTGATCGAGGTGAGGGTGAGCGTCGATTCCGAGGCCCGCGAAGCTACCATCGACTTCACCGGCACGAGCGCACAGCATGCGGGCAATTACAACGCGCCCAGATCCATCTGCCGCGCGGTGGTGCTTTACGTCTTTCGCACCATGGTGGGCACAGAAATTCCGCTTAATGAAGGCTGCCTGAAGCCGCTCAACATCATCGTGCCCGAAGGCTCGATGCTGAACCCGGTCTATCCGGCCGCGGTGATCTCGGGCAATACCGAGGTGAGCCAGGCCGCCACCAACGCGCTTTACGGGGCACTGCATGTGATCGCGGGCAGTCAGGCGACGATGAACAATTTCGTCTGGGGCAACGACCATTTCCAGAACTACGAGACCATCGCCGGCGGCACCGGCGCGGGCCCCGGCTTTCAGGGCTGCGACGCCATTCAGGGACACATGACCAACACCCGCATGACCGACCCCGAGATCCTCGAGAAACGCTTTCCGGTGCGGCTCGAGGAATTCTCGATCCGCCCCGGCTCGGGCGGCGCCGGAAAGTGGCGCGGCGGGCACGGGGTGATCCGGCGGCTGAAGTTTCTGGAGCCGGTTACCGTCACCACGCTGTCGAACCACCGTATCGTCCCACCCTTCGGCGTGGATGGCGGCGAACCGGGCAAGGTGGGCCGCAACTGGGCCGAATTGCCCGATGGCGAGATCCGCGAAATGGCCGGAAATGACGAGATCGACCTGCCCGCAGGCAGCGTTTTCGGCATGGAAACGCCGGGCGGGGGCGGCTGGGGCACCCCCTGAGGCCGCAGGCTTTGACAGGCGGGCGCGTTCGCGTCAGGATTGTCTGACAGGATACGGGAGATGCGAGAATGGCAAGACGGATCATCCTCTTTCTGCTGTCGCTGGTGTTTCTCGCAGGCGGCGCGATGTTCGCCCTGAGCGAATTGAACCTTGCCACTGCCACCGGCGACCACAATCATGTCTATGCCGCGCTATTCGGCGGCGGGCTGCTGGCGCTGGCCGGCATCCTGCTCATGATTCTGGGCGTCAGGAAACGGAAACCCACAGAGCCGGGCGCGGCGACAGCCAGCATTATTGCCGTGGGCATGACCACCGCCTTCGACGGCGATTGCGGCGATGGCGACTGACGCGGAGCGGCGCGGTCACCCCGCGCCAAGACGTTCCAGATTGTAGCCCCGGAATTCCTTGACCGTGCCCAGGCTGAGCAGGGTCTTCATCTGCTGGACAGACGGGATTTCCGACAGCTTTTCGCGGTAAAGCCGTTCGTAATCCGCGGCCGACCTTGCCGCCACCCGCATCAGAAAATCGAACTCGCCCGAAATCAGGTAGCATTCGAGCACGTCGTCCATTGCCCGGATCGCCGCCTCGAACGCCTCGATATCCTCGCGCCGCTGGCTCGACAGCTTGACCTCGATGAAGACCTGAATTTCCAGCCCCAGCGCGCAGCGGTTCAGCCGCGCCGCATAATGCGAGATCACGCCCTCCGCTTCCATGATCTTGACCCGGCGGTGACAGGCCGACAGCGACAGGCCCACCGCCTCGGACAGGCGCGCCATCGAGATCTGACCGTCCCTCTGCAGAATGGAAAGTATTTTTGCATCAAGGCGGTCCATCATAAAAATTCCCGAGCAAGTGGCATTTAACCCGATCTTTTCCGAAAATTTTCCTAATCTCAAGGAAGATTGGTAAGATTTTTCCCGCCCTTCGGCGTAACATGACCCTGCGTCAATTCGACGCTGAAACAACCGAGGGAGGAAATCCATGTCCGGTAAATTCGTCGTCGGCTACGACGGCAGCGAGGCGGCGCGCCGCGCGCTCGACTTCGCGATCGAAAAGGCTTCGGCGCAGGGGGGATCGGTGGTGATCGCCCATGTGCTGGAATGGTCGCCATATTCGTTCCTGACCCCCACCGAGCTGGAAGAGCGCCACAAGCGCCGGAAGGAAGAGCTCGACCGCGCCGAAACCGCGCTGATGGCGCCTGTGGTCAAGGAGGTGTCGGGCAAGGGCGTCGAGGTCGACACCGCGATCCGCTACGGCAAGATCGCCGAGGTGCTTTGCGACATCGCCCGCGACACCGGCGCCAGCCAGCTGGTGATCGGTCGCGAGGGCGAATCCGGCCTTGCCGCGCGGGTCTTCGGCTCGGTCGCCGGGGCGCTCGTCCAGATCTCTCCGGTGCCCTGCACCATCGTTCCATAACAAAAACAGAACAGGGATAGTCACTCATGTTCCGCAAGATTTCCTTCGCGGCGGCGGCCGCGGCCGGGCTGGGGCTGCTCAGCTCCCCCGCCTTCGCGCAATCGGTCGACGACACGGTCAACCAGATTTTCGCCAGCGCCACCGGCTGGTTCGTCAGCTTCATCTTCAGCCCCTTCCCGGGCACCTCCTTCCCCTGGATCGTGGCCTGGCTCGTCGTCGCGGCCACCGTCTTTACGCTTTACTTCGTCTTCATCCAGTTCCGCGCCTTCGGCCATGCGATTTCGCTGGTCAAGGGCGACTATTCCGATCCGAACGACGCCGGCGAGGTTAGCCACTTCCAGGCCCTTGCGACGGCGCTGTCGGGCACGGTGGGCCTTGGCAACATCGCCGGCGTGGCGGTGGCCGTGGGTATCGGCGGGCCGGGGGCCACGTTCTGGATGATCCTCGCGGGGCTCATGGGCATGGCCTCGAAATTCACCGAGTGCACGCTGGGCGTGAAGTACCGCAACGAATACGAGGACGGCACCGTCTCGGGCGGCCCGATGTATTACCTCACCAAGGGCTTTGCCGAACGCGGACTGCCCGGCGGCAAGATCCTGGCGGTGCTGTTCTCGATCTTCTGCATTCTGGGCGCGCTTGGCGGCGGTAACATGTTCCAGGCCAACCAGGCGCATCAGCAGATCGCGGGCATCGTCGGCGACTATCCGGGCTGGATCACCGGGCTCCTCTTCGCGGTGGTGGTCTTCGCCGTGATCGTGGGCGGCATCCAGTCCATCGCCAAGGTGACCGAAAAGGTCGTGCCGTTCATGGGCGTGATGTACGTGCTGGCCGCGCTGGTGATCATCCTCGCCAATTTCGACATGATCGGCTGGGCCTTCGGCCAGATCTTCGCCGGCGCCTTCACCGGCATGGGCGTGGCCGGCGGCATGGTGGGCGCGCTGATCCAGGGCTTCAAGCGGGCCGCCTTCTCGAACGAGGCGGGCGTGGGCTCGGCCGCCATCGCCCACTCGGCGGTGCGTACCAAGGAGCCCATCACCGAAGGCTTCGTGTCGCTGCTGGAACCCTTCATCGACACGGTGGTGATCTGCACCATGACGGCACTGGTGATCATCATTTCCGGTCAGCTGATCGTGGATGCCGACACCGGCCACTACATCGCCACCGAAAGCGGCATGCTGCAGACGGTCGATGGAAATACCGGTGTGAGCCTGACCTCGGCGGCCTTCGCCACGGCCTTCAGCTGGTTCCCCTTCGTTCTGGCGCTGGCGGTGATCCTCTTCGCCTTCTCGACGATGATCAGCTGGTCCTACTATGGGCTGAAGGCATGGACCTATCTGTTCGGCGAAGGCAAGAGCAAGGAACTGGCCTTCAAGGTCATCTTCTGCATCTTCGTGGTGATCGGCGCGGCCGCCAATCTCGGCCCGGTGATCGACTTCTCGGATGCGGCGATCTTTGCCATGGCGGTGGTCAACGTGCTGGGGCTCTACTTCCTGATGCCGATCGTCAAGCGCGAGTTGGAAAGCTACCTGTCGCGGCTGAGGTCCGGCGAGATCCGGAAATTCGCCAAGCATTAAGGTGTGAACGCGGCAGGGCCGGCCTTGGGGCCGGCCCTGTTCGCTTTGCGGTGCGGCTTGATCGCACCGGCCTCCGACATAGGTCAGAAGAGACCGACAACCGAAGGAGGGCAAGATGACAACCGAGAAAGACGCGTATCAGAAGAAATTGCGGGCCCAGCTGGACGAATGGCAGGCCGATATCGACAAGCTGCGTGCCCAGGCGAAACAGGCACAGGCCGATGCCCAGATCGACTATCAGGAGCAGATCGAGGAATTGCGCAAGCGCCGCGCCGAGATGGAGACCCGGCTTGAGGAATTGCGCAAATCCCAGAGCGCGGCATGGGAAGACGTGCGGTCGGGCGCCGAGAAGGCCTGGGACGAGATGAACCGCGCCATGCGGAGCGCCTGGAACCGGTTCGGTTGAGCCGACCTGCCGGCGCTACCAGCGGCCGAGCGCATCTTCGTCCGTGGCCTTGGCCGCAACCCAGCCGGTGCCGTCGCCCGTAATCTCCTTCTTCCAGAACGGGGCGCGGGATTTCAGGAAATCCATCAGGAATTCCGCCGCCTGAAACGCGTCGGCCCGGTGCGGCGCGGAGGTGGCCACCATCATGATCATCTCGTCGGGCGCCAACCGGCCATGGCGGTGAATGACCAGGATATCGCCCGTCTTCCACCGCTCGGCCGCTTGGCGGGCGATCGTTTCGATCGCCTTTTCGGTCATTCCCGGGTAATGCTCGATCTCCATTGTCTCGAGCCCGCCGCCGGGCAGGTCGCGCACGATGCCGGTGAAGGTCACCACCGCGCCCATGCCGCGCTGGCGGGCGGCGAAGGCACTGGCTTCGGCCCCGA
>JAUIBJ010000351.1 GCA_030428025.1 Alphaproteobacteria bacterium | reverse complement strand
GGGTTCGGCCAATTCCTGCAGAACCTCAAGAACCAGGGCATGCACCCCTATCTGATGGGCGATTTTCCGGTGGCCCATGGCCGATATGAACCGCAGGAAAAGAAACCCAAACCCTATCTGGTGCAGTAACCCGCGATGCCGGACCGTTTCGATTATTTCGTGATCTTCGCGGAAATGCGCACCGGCTCGAATTTCCTCGAGACGAACCTCAACGCCTTCGACGGCTTCCAGTGCCACGGCGAGGCGTTCAATCCGCACTTCATCGGCTATCCGAACAAGACGCATATACTGGGCGTCACGCAGGCCGATCGCGAGGCCGACCCTTCGACCGTGATCTCGGCGATCCGGGACAGATCAGAGGGGCTGGGGGGCTTCCGCTTCTTTCACGATCACGACCCGCGCGTACTCGACCTGTGCCTGGACGATCCGCGCTGCGCCAAGATAATTCTCACACGCAACCCGGCGGAAAGCTATGTGTCGTGGAAGATCGCGCAGGCCACCGGCCAGTGGAAACTGACCAACGTGAAGCGCCGCAAGGATAGCCGGATCGATTTCGACGGGCTGGAATTCGAGGCCCATGTGGCGCGGCTGCAGGAGTTTCAGGTGTTCCTGCTGAACCGCCTGCAGGTGACGGGGCAGACGGCCTTTTACCTTGCCTACGAGGATTTGCAGAACATCGAGGTGATGAACGGGCTGGCGCGGTTTCTGGGTTCGGACGAGCGGCTGGAACAGCTTGATGACTCGCTGAAAAAGCAGAACCCCAGTCCGATCAGCGACAAGGTTTCGAATTTCGACGACATGGCGCGGGCGCTGTCGGGGCTCGATACGTTCAACCTGTCCCGAACCCCGAATTTCGAACCGCGTCGCGGCCCTTCGGTACCGGGTTTCGTGACCGGCGCGCATGCCTCGCTGCTTTACATGCCGGTGCGTTCGGGCCCCGAGTCCGAGGTGCTATCGTGGCTGGCCGGGCTCGACGGCGTGCCGGTAGAGACGCTGCCCACGCATATGAACCAGAAGGCACTGCGCCAGTGGAAGCGGCGCAATATGGGGCATCGCGGCTTTACCGTCCTGCGCCACCCGGTGGCCCGCGCGCATGCCGCGTTCTGCCGGCGCATCCTGCCACGGGGCCCGGGCACTTTCGCCGAGATCCGCAAGACCTTGCGCAATTTCTACAAGCTGCCGATCCCCGGCGGCCATCCGGGGCCCGAGTATGACACGGCTCAGCACCGCGCGGCTTTCATGGCGTTTCTGGAGTTCCTCAAGGCCAATCTGGCGGGGCAGACGAATATCCGGGTCGATGCGCACTGGGCCACGCAGGCCTCGGTTCTGGAAGGGATGGCACAGTTCGCTCTGCCCGACATGGTGATCCGCGAAGAGGAAATGGCCGTGGCCCTGCCCCGGCTGGCGGCCGATATGGGGTATCCCGAGGCTGCCGCTCCGCCTGCGCCAGAGGCAGACGGGCCTGTGACTCTGGCCGAGATATACGATGAGAACATAGAAGCGCTGGCCGCGCAGGTTTACCAGCGCGACTATGTGGTCTTCGGCTTCGGGCCCTGGGGTTGAGCAGGGTTCAGGCCGCCTGGACCGACTGCGCTTCGGTCAGGATTGTGTAAAGTGTCGCCGGATCGTGGTTCGACCGCAGCTTTGCGCAGAGCGACGGATCGCGCAGCGTGCGCGAGACCAGCGCCAACGCCTTGAGATGCTCCACCCCTGCATCGTTCGGCGCGAAGAGCGCAAAGATCAGGTCGACCGGCTGGCGGTCGACGGCGTCGAATTCGATCGGCTTTTCAAGCAGCACCATCGCCCCGACCACTTCCTCGACACAGCCCAGCCGCGCATGCGGCAGGGCCACGCCATGGCCCACGCCTGTGGGCCCGAGGCTTTCGCGTTCCTGAAGCGCGTCGATGGCTTCGGTGTGGTTCACCGCATAGGATACCTCGGCGATCATGCCCAACTCGTGAAACAGTCGCTTCTTGCTCGATACCGCAGACAATACTCTGACTGCCTCAGGTTTGAGGATCATTGAGAATTCCATCTTCCTGCTCCGCGGGAACGGCCCTAATGGTTAACCCAGAACACTCTGCTTACGGGTCGATCCAGCCAATGTTTCCATCGTCACGCCGGTAAACGACATTCAGCCCGTTCTTTCCTTCGTTTCTGAAGACCAGAACGGGAACGCCGGCAAGCTCCATCTGCATGACCGCCTCGCCCACCGAAAGAGACGGGATTCGGGTTTCCATCTCGGCGACGATGATCGGCTGCAAGCTTTCGGGTTCCGAATCCTCGCCCTCGGTTTCAGAAGCGAGGATATATGACGCTGCGCCGGAGAGTTCAACCGGTTCGGAACGGGCGCGGTGATGATCCTTCAGGCGGCGTTTGTAGCGCCGAAGCTGCTTTTCCATCTTCTCGCAGCACTGGTCGAAGGCGGCATAAACCTCGTGTTCATGGGCCTTCGCCTGGGCTGTCAGCCCGGTCGACAGATGCACCGTGGCCTCGCAGGTGTATTCGCCCGCGATCCTGGAAAAAACGACATGCGCGTCGGTGGGGCGTTCGGCATATTTCTGGACCGCACCTGCAAGCTCCCGCTCGACATAGGCCTTCAGGGCATCGCCCACGTCGATCTGTTTTCCACTGATCTGATAGCGCATCTTGCCTCCTTCTATTGATGCGAGGAACCGCCGGGAGCGACGCGGCGCGCCGGCATCTCGTGCAATTCCAACAATTTGTGGTGGCAGCCTCCGGGTTTCTCCCTGCCGGTGCCCGGCGCTTTTGATCCGTATCGACGATGGGACAGAAACCAGAAGTTCATGACTTAATTGAGGCGCTTTCCCGGGCTCTTGTCAATGGAGTATGACGGGACTGTGACGGAATCGTCCCGCGCAGTCCGCAGTCAGGATATCCGGAAGTTGTCGCCTAGATAGACCCGGCGCACATTCTCGTTCTCGACCACCTCGCCGGGGCTACCCGACATCAGCACACGGCCGTCATGCAGGATGTAGGCGCGGTCGACGATTTCCAGCGTTTCGCGTACGTTGTGGTCGGTGATCAGCACACCGATGCCGCGCGTCTTCAGGTCGGCAACAAGGCGGCGGATGTCGCCCACAGAAATCGGATCGACCCCTGCAAAGGGCTCGTCCAGCAGAAGGTATTTGGGGTTGGCAGCCAGACAGCGCGCGATCTCGACCCGCCGCCGCTCGCCACCGGAAAGCGCCAGCGCATGGACGCGGCGCAGGTGTTCGATAGAAAACTCCGACAGGAGCGCCTCGAGCCGTTCGCGGCGCTTGTGCCGGTCGCGTTCGGAAATGTCGAGGATCGCCATGATGTTGTCCTCGACCGTCATGCCGCGAAATATCGACATTTCCTGAGGCAGATAGCCGATGCCGAGCTTGGCGCGGCGGTACATCGGCAGGTTGGTGACATCGAGCCCATCGATCGAGACATGGCCGCCCTCGGGATAGATCAGACCGGCGATGGCATAGAAGGTCGTGGTCTTGCCAGACCCGTTGGGGCCGAGAAGCGCCACCACCTCGCCCTGCTGCATCTCGAGCGACACGTCGCGGATCACCACCCGTTTCTTGTAGCTCTTGCGGATGGCATCCACCACGAGCCCGCGATTGTGATGGGCCAGATGCAGCCGGCGGTCTGTCTGCGTCATTGGCCGTTGCCCTGCTGCAGCACCGTTTTCACCCGGCCGGACATGCGCGCCGTGCCCGAGCGCGTGTCCACGGTCATGTTTTCGGCCGACAGCGCGTTGCCCCCCTGCAGGAGAAGGACATTGCCGCTCATCGCGATCATGCCGCTGTCTATGTTGTAATCCGCGCGGGCGGCCTCGGCGGCATCCTCGCCGCTGACCAGCGTCACGCCGCCTGACGCCTTGAGCTGTTCGATCCCCTGATTGTTTTCCTTGTAGATCACCAGAACCCGCGGTGCGGAAAGCCGCATCTCGCCCTGCCCGATCAGGACATTGCCGGTGAAGACGGCTGTGCCGTCGCTCTGATCGACATCCAGATTGTCCGCCGTCACCTCGACCGGCAGGCTGCTGTCGGCCTGAAGATTGCCGAAGGCGATCTGGGCGCCCTGCGCCCAGGCCAGGCCGGGCAGGGCCAGAAACAGAAGGATTGCCAATCGGCGCAATGAAAAAAACACGGGACTATTCCTCGGGATCTTGAGGTTCGTATACCAGCTTGACACCATCGGTGAACAGCAAATGTGCCTTGCCGGTGTCCTCGGTGACATAGAGCACCATACGCCCGGCGACCAGATCGCCCGCCGGTGCCGTGCCGGTCACCTCGCCGGGGGTTTCGGCATAGAGGGTATCGAACTGGGTTGTCAGCTCCTCGGTTTCAAGTGTGTAGCCGGTGGTCGTGACCAGCTTGACCCGCCCCGCAAGCGTTGCGGTGTTGAGGCGCTGGTTCACCTCGGCCCCGTCCGAGGTGATGTCGACATCGGTGCCGGAGGACAGGTTGAACCGGGCGGACACATCCTCGGCGAAAAAGATCCGCGGATCCGTCTGCGAGGGTTGCGATTTGCGGGTCTGGACGACGATTTCGTGCCCGGAGCGGGTGACGCCGGCAAACGTGGCGTTGGTCGCGCCCTCGTCCTGCGCCCGTTGCTGAAGGTCGATGCCCACCACGGGCAGCGGCTCGGACGGGTCGAAGGTTTCCGAGATCAGAAACAGCGTCGACAGCATGCCCAGCGCCGCCAGCGGCAGGATGATCTTCATCCAG
>JAUIBJ010000350.1 GCA_030428025.1 Alphaproteobacteria bacterium | reverse complement strand
CGCCACCGGCAGGATCAGAACCCGTATCCAGTCCACAAGGTCATAGCTGGGCCGGATCGACGCGATCGCGGGCAGCCAGCCGAGCTTGACCGCGAAGATGGTCACCAGCACCACCGCGACAAGAAAATCCGGGAAGGAGATGAGGGCGAGCGAGATCGAACTGATCGCCCGGTCGACCAGTCCGCCCGGCCGGACGGCAGCCAGAAGCCCCAGGAAGATCGCCAGCGGAACGGCGACGAACGCGGTGCAGAGGGCAAGTGTCAGGGTATTCGAGGCGCGCCGGGCCACTTCGGTGCCGATATCGGCACCGTTGGCCAGCGAGGCGCCGAAGTCGCCGGTCACGAAGCTTCCCAGCCAGACGAGATAGCGGATATGCAGCGGTTCGTTCAGGCCGAGGCGCTCGCGAACCTGCGCCACAAGCTCCGGTGTCGCCCCCTGGCCGAGAATGGCATAGGCCACGTCGCCGGGCAGGATTTCCGTGCCGACAAAGACGAGAACCGAGACGAAAAGCATGGTGCCGAGACCGAGAACCAGCCGCTTACCAAGAAGCTCGATCAAGCTCATTGCATTACCTTAGCACCCGACCCTGGCGGCCCTTTATCCGAATACTGTGATCACAGATGTCTGGAATTGCAAGAAATTTTTCCCGTTTCGATTGCGCCGCGGCACCCCGAGGGACCGCCCCGGTCTCCCTCTTGCCGGAACGGAGATACTTGATATTCTAGGCATACTGTGATCACAGTTTTCGGATAGGTGAGACACGGGGATTCCCCTTCGGGGGCAGGAAGGGCCGCCGACGGGCCCGGGCCAACAGTGGAGAAACGCGCATGTCAGACGACAACTTCAAGGATTACATGTTCCGCCAGCTTGTGCAGCGGAAGCTGTCGAGAAGGAACTTCATGGGGACGATGGCCGCCGCCGGCGTGTCCGCCCTGACGGTGGAGGGGCTTTTGGCCCAGGCCGCCAGGGCACAGACCCCCAAGAAGGGCGGGCGGCTGGTTGTCGGGATCGAGGCCGCGCAGGCGCAGGACAGCCTCGACCCCCTGCTCTATTACAGCACCGCCAACTTCCTGATGGCCTTCTCGCTGAACGAGCCCCTCGTGACGCGGGATGAAAACCTGCAGCCCGCCCCCTGGCTCGCCACCTCGTGGGAGTCCAACGAGGACGCCTCGTCCTGGGTCTTCGACCTGCGCACGGACGTGACCTTCCACGACGGCGCGCCGATGGAGGCCGAAGACGTCATCTATTCGATGCATCGCCACTATCGCGAGGAATCCGAGGCGCCGTCGAAATCCTACATGAGCCAGATCAAGGATATCGAAAAGCTCGACACCCATCAGGTGCGCTTCAATCTCGTCGCGCCGAACGCGGATTTCCCGATGATCCTGTCCGACACCCGCGTGCATGTCACCAAGCGCGGTCTGGAGGATTTCACCGGCACCCCGCCCGGCACCGGCCCCTTCAAGGTGGTCGAATTCACCCCCGGAAGCCGGTACGTCTTCACCGCGAACGAGAACTACTGGGGGGATGGGCCTTATGTCGACGGGATCGAATTCATCGGCATCGGCGACAACACGGCCCGCATCAACGCGCTGATCGCCGGCGACATCAACGTGCTGCTTCAGCTCGACCAGAAGGCCACACGCCTGATCGAAAACTCCGGCGTCGGTTACGTGGTCAACGCCCCCTCGGGTGCCTTCCTCAACCTCGCCATGATGATGGATCGCGAACCCACCAGCAACCCGGACTTCCGGCTTGCGATGAAACATGCCATCGACCGTCAGGGCCTGATCGACAATATCCTGAAGGGGCTGGGATCCATGGGCAACGATCATCCGATCGCCCCCATCGACCCCTATTACAATTCCGACATTCCCCAGCGAATGTACGATCCCGACAAGGCCAGGTTCCACATCAAGAAGGCCGGGCTGGAGAACGTCCCGATCGATCTTTACGGCTCGGACGTGGCAGGAACCGGGGCGCTGGCCTCGGCCCAGCATGTGCAGCAAAGCGCCAAGGCGGCCGGCATCAACCTCAACGTCATCAACCCGCCGGCAGACAGTTTCTGGTCCGCGGTCTGGATCCAGAAGCCGATGATCACCTCGGGCTGGGACGCGCGCCCGGTGCCGGACCTGATCTTCTCGATCGCCTTCTCCAACACCTCGGGCTGGAACGAGACCCTGTGGAACAACGAACGGTTCGAGAAGCTGCTGGTCGAGGCCCGGTCGGTGACCGACTTCGCCAAGCGCAAGGAGATGTACGACGAAATGCAGCTGATGCTGCACGAGGATGGCGGGCATGTCACCCTGGGCTTCCGGAACTACGTGGATGCCGCGCGGCACGAGGTGCAGGGCATCACGCCGCATGGCTCGGGGCCGCTGGGCTTCTACCAGTTCCATCGTACCGCCTGGATCGACGCATAGCGCCCCCGGGCGCAGCGAAACCGGGCCGGCGACAGGGCCGGCCCGGGCATCTTCACCGGAACCGTTTGAAGATCGAGAGCGCGACATGACACGCCGAGCGCGGTCGCGGCGGCGCAGCGCTGATGCTGCGGCACCGACACGCAGGTCCCGCCGCCGGGGATTTCTTGAAATCATAGATGCCCCGGGGGCCGAGGCCATCCTGGAGGGCGTTCTCGACGTTCTGAACGGCGCCGGGATGCTCATCGAGGATCAGGAAGCCCGGGCGCTGCTGCTCGGCGCGGGCTGCCGCGAGGAGCGGGGCCGCATCCTCTATCCGCCCGATCTGGTCCGCCGCGCGATAGAGAGCATCCCGCCGCGGCTGACCTTCTACAGCCAGGACGGAACGCTGGCGCTCACCACGGACGACACCGTGCCCCGCTTCGGCGCGGCGGCCAATTGCGTGCAGGTTCTCGACCCGCGCAACGGCGCCTACCGGCCCTGCCGTCTGTCGGACATTCGCGACCACGGGCGCGTGCAGGAAGCCTTGCCCCATATCGACATCATCGCCTCGCTCGGCTACCCCAGCGACGTGCCGCCGGAGGAAGAGGCGCTGGCCACGGTGCGCGCGCTGCTGGACACGTCGCGCAAACCGGTCTTCTTCACCGGACATGACGAGGTCGGCGTGCGCGCCATCTGGGAAGAGATGGGCCGCCGCGTGGGCGGAATGGGCAATCTTGCCGACAAGCCCGTGGGCCTCGACCTGATCGGACCGATCTCTCCGCTGAAGCTGGGCGGCGAGACCTGCCAGCGCCTGCTGATGGCCGCGCGGCTCAACCTGCCCGTCGTCTGCTATCCGGCGATCTTTCCGGGCATGGCCTGCCCCCTCACGCTGGCCGGCGCGATCACCCAGGCGACCGCCGAGTCCCTGGCCGGCATCGTGATCAGCCAGCTTGCCGCGCCCGGAGCACCGGTGATGTCGGGCTCGTCGGTCATGCCGATGGACATGCGCCGCGCCGATATGGCCATCGGCTCGCCGGAATACACGCTTGCCAGCCTCGGGGCGGCGGATGTCTTCCGGCATCTCGGCATCCCCTGCTGGCTCGGCTCGGGCTGCACCGACGCGCATGACATAGGCCCCCAGGCGCTTGCCGAAGCCAGCGCCAGCCTCAGCGGCACCAGCGTTTCCGGCGTTGCGCTGACGCATAACCTGGGCGTTCTGTCCAGCGGCCGCACCGGCTCGCTGGAAATGCTCGTGGCCTGCGACGAGCTTGCCGCCATGGCGACGCGCTTCGCCGCGGGCATCGAGGTCACGCCCGAATCCATCGCCGCCGAGGTCATCGCCCGCGCGGCCCCCGACAATGCCTATCTGACCGACCCGCACACGCTGGCGCGCTACGAAACCGAGATGTGGATCCCCGGCCTGTTCCGCCGCGAGGGCATCGAGACCTGGCAGGAGGCCGGCCAGCCGCAACTGAACGCGCGGCTTCGGGAAAAGACACTGGACCTGTTGGGAAGCACCTGAGATGGCCGACTATACGCTGTTCTGCGCACCGGACACCTATGCCATGGGCGCCCATGCCGTGCTGGAGGAGACCGGGGCGGAATATGCAATCCGCTGGATCCGCATCTTCACGGATACGCCCGACCCGGATTTCCTTGCCGCCAGCCCGCATTGCCGCACGCCGGCGCTGGACGGCCCGGACGGCACCGTCTTCGAAACCGGGGCGGTCGCGCTCTACGTCGCCGAGCGGCACCCGCAGGCCGGGCTGGTGATCCCGCCGGGCGATGCGCGGCGCGGCCGGTTCCTGCAATGGATCCACTACCTCGCCAGCACGCTGCAGCCGGATGTGATCCTCCAGTATCACCCGGAATTCTATTTCAGCGACCCGGCGCTTCAGGACAGGCTGAAGGCCGCCTCGATGATCCGGCTGCGCGGGGTTTTCGACACGCTCGACAGCGCGCTCGCCGATGGCCCCTTCCTCTTCGGCGACCGTCCCACCGTGCCGGATTACCTGTTGGCCTTGCAGACGATCTGGGACGTGATCTTTCCCGAAGGCGACATCACGGCCTATCCCAACCTGGCCCGCCAGCGGGAGGCGGTCTGCGCGCGGCCCGCGGTCCAGCGGGTTCTGGCGCAACACCGGGAGGAATACGCGCGCCGCAACGCTCAATCCTCGGGGAAATAACCCGCGCGCACGGCAGCGTTGATGAGGTTGATCATCAGCCGCCCGGCGGTGACGGAACTGATGTCATTGACGTCGCGGCCCGGGGTTATCTCGCAGATATCCATGCCGACCACCCGGCCCTTCGCCGCCAGCCCCCGGACGA
>JAUIBJ010000349.1 GCA_030428025.1 Alphaproteobacteria bacterium | reverse complement strand
TCGCAGCAGCTTTCGAGGCTGCGTCTCGAAGGGCTGGTGACGCCCCGGCGCGAAGGCAAGGCGATCTACTACAGCTTGACCGACGACCGTCCGAAGAAAATACTCGAGGTCGTGTACGACCTGTTCTGCAAACAGGACGACCCGGACAGCTAGACGCGGAACCTCCGCCAAAGTGTCTCCGGGGAGGGAGGAAACATGATGGCAGACCTGTTCGAGCCGTATCTCGCGGCCCTCGTTGGCGCGTGCGGTGGAGTGGTGCTCGGACTGGCCGCACGGCTGGGCCGGTTCTGCACCCTCGGCGCAATCGAAGACTACCTGTACGGCAACAGCGACCACCGCCTGCGAATGTGGGGCGTGGCGATTGGTGTCGCGATAGTGGCGAGCTTTGCGCTCTCGGGCGCGGGCCTCGCCGACCTGGAAAACAGCATCTATCTCGCGCCCGGCTGGAACCCCGCCGCCCATGTCTTTGGCGGCCTGCTCTTTGGCGTCGGCATGGCGCTCGCCGGCAATTGCGGCTTTGGCGCGCTGGCCCGGCTCGGCGGCGGCGATCTGCGCGCCTTCGTGATCGTCCTCGTCATGGGCATCAGCGCCTATGTCGTCATGTCCGGCCCCCTTGCGCATCTGCGCCTGATTGCCTTTCCGCCGGAACTGGTGCCCACCGGCGGCACGCCGGGATATGCCCACGCCCTCGCAGCCGGTCTCGGACTGCCGCTTCCGACGGTGGGTATCGCCCTCGGCGCCGGCGTTATCGCCCTATCTCTCGCCCGCCGCGACATTCTCGGCGAACACAGGCTGATCCTCTGGGGCGCCGCTGTCGGCCTCGCCATCGCCTTCGGCTGGGCTGCCAGCACCTACCTCTCCACGCAGACCTTCGGCGCGGTCGAGGTGCGCTCCTATACCTTTGCCGCCCCGTTGGGTGAAAGCATCCTCTACGCCATGACCTCGACCGGCACCGCCATGACCTTCGCGGTGGGGGGCGTCGCGGGCGTCTGGTGCGGCGCTTTCGCGGGTTCGCTCAGCAAGGGTCATTTCCGTTGGGAAGCCTGCGAAGACCCCCGCGAACTGCGCCGGCAGATCTTTGGCGCAATCCTGATGGGCGGCGGCGCGGTAATCGCCGGCGGCTGCGCCATCGGCCAGGGTATCTCGGGCCTGTCTGTGCTGTCCTATGGCGCACCACTGACGCTGGCCGGCATCTTTGTCGGCGCGAGCATCGGGCTGAAGACCCTCATCGCCGGTTTCAACGCCGTGTGATGCCGGGCCGCTTTCCGCACAACAAATTCCGCACAGCGCCTTGGGCTATCGCCCTGAAACCGTCGTCCTGAAGATCCCAAGGCCAGTCATGCCCCGACACTCGAACCGGGCAACTCAGCTAAGGCTGATCACGGCGACTGACCGCCAGATCTTCTCCGCTCCTGCAGGTTTGCGGCGGGATCAGGCGGGGCGGCCCATCATCAGGCGCAGCGGTTCAAAGATCATGACCGTCTCGCCGCGCTGGTTGCGCACGGTGTTGCGCGTCTTGACCAGCCCCCGATCGCCCTTGCTTTCCTGTCGGACCTCCAGGATCTCGATCTCAACCTCTACCGTGTCGCCTTCGAGCACCGGCCCCTTGATCGACATGGTCGTGCCCAGAAAGGCGAGGCCTGTTTCCTGCGCGGTAGCGTTCAGCGCCAGCCCTTCCGCAATGGCAAAGACCAGCGCGCCGGGCGCGGGGTTGCCTTTTATCGCCGCTTCGGTGCGGCGGTATTCGGCGTTGGTGAACAGCACTTCGATCATGCCCGCCAGTCCGACAAAGGCGTTGATATCGCTGGGCGTGATCGTGCGCCCGTAGGTCAGGTATTTTTCCCCGACCGTCAGATCCTGCCAATAGAAACCGCGGCCAAGCCGCACTGGGGTATCACTCATCTCTGTTCTCCTGCTCGTTGCAATATGCGCCATGAGCGCATCAGATCGCGGCCTCCTGCGGCGCTGCCATCATAAGTGCCGAACGCCTGCATCGTGTCACCGTGGAACACCGGGTTCGGAAAGACCACATCGGTCATGCCGACATTGTCTGCCTCGATGATGGTGCGGGTGATGGCGTGGCGGATCACCTCGCCCGGCTCGAATTGCTCCAGATAGCGCCCTGCCACGGTCACGCCTCCTCTTTGTTTGTGCCGGGGCTGGTCGCGGGCGCACGGCCCAACACACCCGCCTCTTCCAGCGCGATAACGGCCTGTGGGTCGAAAGCCAGACTGGCGAGCAGGTCCCGGCCATCCTCGCCCAGCGCAGGCGCGCGACGATCGGGCGTCTTGCCGGACCCGCCGCCCGAGGGCTTGACCACCACCGGCTGCGGTACCGAGCGCGCCCTGCCTGTCAGATCATCGGTCGGCTCGAAAAACCCGACCGCCTGAAGATGCGGGTCGGTCAGCAGATCGTCGAGCCCCGCCACCCGCGAATGCGGCACGTCGAGCCGTTCGAATACGGCGATCCATTCCTCTGTCGTGCGGCGCGGCATCTCTTCGCCCAGCACCGCATACATCTCGCCCACATGGCGCGACCGGTCGGTGGCATCGGCGAACCAGGGCTGCGCGAACACATCGTCCCGGCCAAGCTCGACAAAGGTGCGGCGCCAATGCGCCTCGGTATAGGGCAGCACGGCGACCCAGCCATCGGCAGTCCGGTACGGTTTGCGATTGGGATTGAGCAGCCGCAGATACCCCGCCTGCGCATCCACGTCGAAGCTGGCAGCGGCCAGATGCTCGGTCATGACGAACGAGGTCATGACCTCGAACATCGGCACTTCGATCTCGGCCCCCCTGCCCGACCGTTCGCGCCCGAACAGCGCCGTCGAAATCGCGTTGGCGGCATAAAGCGCGGCGATCTTGTCGGCGATGACGCCGGGCACATAGGACGGTTCGTTCCCGGTATAGGTCGGCAACCGTGCGATGCCCGAAGCGGCCTGGATCACGTCGTCATAGGCGGGCCGGTCCGCATAGGGACCATCGCTGCCGAAGCCGATGGCGGAGCAATAGATCAGCCGTGGATTGCGCTGCAAAAGCGCCGTTGGCCCCAGGCCCAGCTTCTCGATCGCGCGCAGGCGCATGTTGTGCAGAAAGACATCCGCCTCGTCGATCAGCCTCAGCAGGATGTCGCGGCCTTGCTCGGTCTTGAGATCCAGCGCGATGCTCTTCTTGTTGCGATTGCAATTCGCGAACATCGAGCTTTCGCCGGTTGCCGCACGCGGGTCGATATACCGCGCGAGATCACCGGTCGGCGCCTCGACCTTGACGACCTCAGCGCCAAAATCGGCGAGGATCTGGCCCGCCATCGGTCCGAGAACGATCGTCGTCAGCTCGACGACACGGACGCCTTTCAAGAGATCAAGCAATTGCCTCTCCTCGGGGTTTTGGGGGCGACGGGATCGCGCCGCCCCCGGGGTTACGGTCAGCTGCCGCTGGTGCGGAGTCGTTCGACCTCTGCCCGGAAATCCGACAGGATCTCGCTGCCCTGCTTGCCGCGCTTGTCGAGCGCATCCGCCCAGTCCTTCGCCACGCTCTGGAAACTCTCGGCAAGCGTCGCCTTTTCCGCGTCGCTCAGGTCGAAAACAGTGGCGCCTTCGTCTACCATGCGAGTGGCCAGTTCCTTTTCGGCGTCGTCGAACGTCTTGCAGGCGCTTTCGGTCACTTCGCGTCCGATCCGGGTCAGCACGTCCTGGACGTCAGCCGGCAGACTGTCCCATTTGCGTTGCGAGATCGAATAGGTGATGCCCACCGAGCCGAAATTCGCGTTGCGCGTGGCCGAGCTGACGATCTGGTTCAGACCGTAAGAAAAGGTCGACGCGAAGGGCAGCAGAGCCCCGTCAATGGTGCCTTTGCTCATCGCATCGAAGATTTCCGGCGGCGTCATGCGCACCGGGGTCGCGCCGGCGGATTGCAGCGACAACTCCATGGCACCGGGGTTCGAGCGCATCTTCTTGCCCGCGAAATCTGCAAGCGAGGCGACCTCGGCACGTTTCGAGAAGATCGCCTGATAGGGCGACAGCGCGACATTATAGAGCACGCGAACACCGTTCGGCTGGAACTCCAGCTGGTCCAGCTTGCCGCCCGGCTGCACCATATAGCCGATGTCGGCGATACCGGCCTGGGTGATCGACAGGATATCCTTGGCCTTGGCAAGCTGCTGCGCCGGGTAGTGTTCGAACGCAACGCGGTCGCCCAGTTCTTCCTTCACCCGCTCCATGAACACGTTGGTGGTGTACTGGGTGATGATGTGATCGGCCGGCAGGCTGTCGGCGATCTTGATGGTAACCTCCTGCGCGGCGACAGGCGCCGCGACGGCGAATGCCGCGCAAAGGCTCAGATAGCTGAATGTCATCTTCATGGTCGTTTTCCTCCGTTGACTACCAGGGGTTAGCATTCGACGCGGGCGCCCTCTCCGTAGGGCGGGGCGTAGCAGATCAGCACACGGACCGGGGTGTCGCCGACGGCGACGAAGGTGTGGGCCCGATCGGCGGGAAAGAAGCAGCTTTCGCCCGGCCCGATCTCGCGGGTCAGCCCGCCGATCTCGACACGGGCGCGGCCTTCGAGCATCCAGCAGAACTGGTCGATGCCCGGATGCAGATGCGGCGTGGCGCCCTCGCCCGGTTCGATCCGGCCGATCAGCACCTCCATCTGCGTAGCGCCGGTTTCCGGCGACACGAGACGGCGATTGACAGTGCCGCTGTGACCGCGCGGCGAATACGGTTCCGTGTCGGCCTCGGTCATGAAG
>JAUIBJ010000348.1 GCA_030428025.1 Alphaproteobacteria bacterium | reverse complement strand
GCCCGTCTGGCGCGAGACCGGCGACGGCCACGGCGTTACGCTAGTTGCCACCAACGCAGGCCTCGCCGCCATCGGCATCGAGACCGAGGACGCAAACACCGCGCCTGAGGACGGGACGGACGCGCCGACCGAGGGCCCCGCGACAGACACCCCCACGGAACCCGAGGCCGCACCCAAAGCGCGCACACCGCGCGCTGGAACCAAGCAGGCGAAGCTGATCGAGATGCTCCGCGCCGAGGGCGGCGCGACCATCGAGGAAATCGCCACCGCCCTCGCGTGGCGGTCACACACGGTGAGGGGCACGATCGCAGGGGCGCTGAAGAAGAATCTCGGGCTCGAGGTGACCTCCGAGAAGGTTCCTGAGCGGGGGCGGGTGTACCGCCTCGCCTGACGCCTTGAACCATCGACGCGCACCGGAAAAGGCGCTATCTTCGCACCTAATTCGATGCGCGTCGGGACGCCAACCATGAACATCATAAAAGACATCAGTCCGTTGACCGAGTTCAAGCGCGACTCGGCGCGTCTGATAGCGCAGATCAAGGAAACTGGTCGGCCGCAGATCCTGACCGTGAACGGCAAGCCCTCAGTGGTCGTGATGGATGCCGCCGCGTGGCAGGAGATGCAGGACCAGCTCGATTACGCGGAAACTGTCGCCGGAATCCGAAAGGGGCTGATGCAGGCCCGTGCCGATGAGGGCACTGAAGCCGGCCAATTCTTCGACACGCTCGCCAAGTCGAATTGACCGTCGAGATGAACGACGCTCTGCCCGTGATCATCACGCCTAACGCGGCGGATGATCTGACTGCATCATGGACCTGGTTGCAGGATCGCAACCCGAAGGCAGCCGAGGACTGGCTCGCGGGGATCCGCGAGACCATTTTTGCTCTTGGCGCAATGCCCCAAGCCCACCCCCTCGCGCCCGAGGCGCGCGAGTTCGACCAACCGATCCGGCGCGCACTTTACGGCAAGGCCACGCGCTGGCGGATCTACTATGCCGTCATGGATGGGGCGGTGCAGGTTCTCCATGTGCGCCACGGCCGCCGGGGCGACTGGCAACCCTGATCCGCTCAAACAATCGCCGCAACAGGTATCCACGGGCCAGCGAGACGCCGACTTATGCCGAGTACGCGGTTATGCGGAGTCTTTCGGCCGATCTAGTCGCAAGTGGCTGACTAGGCGATGTTTTTCGACATGACGTTGTCCGCATAATCCGATCGTCCTTCGGGATGCGCCATGATGGCGCAATTTTCGGAGGACAACATGAACGAACTGAAAAGAGCGGCGGGCAGACGCCGCGTGCTGGATGCTGGGCCCCATCAAGCTCTGCTCGACGATTATGGTCGGCACCTTGTCGGTGTCGGCTTCGCGCCGGTCTCGGTGGACATCCATCTGGGCTCGGCGCGGCATTTCCTTGCGTGGCTGTGGCAGAGCAGTATCGGACTTGAGGATGCCGGGCCGGACATCGTGGCGCGCTTTTCCGCCCACAAGTGCCGATGCCACAGTGCGCCACGCCCCCTCGGGCGGTACTACGTGAACCGCGTTGACCGCTTCGTGCGGCACCTTGCGGCCGAGGGCCACGTGCCGCCGCGGACGGCGGTCGAACAGCCGACGGCAGACCCGCTCGTCGCCGAATGGCTCGACGGGTTGGCCAGACAACGGGGCCTTGCGCCGGTCACCATCGAACGCCACGGCCGGATGCTGGCGCAGATCCTGCCGTTCATCGGGGTCGATCCGTCCCGATACACGCCGCGGATCATCCGCGACGGATTGCTCGAACATGCCCGGTCGGCATGCTCGGTACACTATCCCGGCATGGTGGCCAGCGCACTCCGCGGCTATCTGCGGCACCTTGCACATCGCGGCCTGGCCCTCCCGGATCTCGATCGGGCGGTGCCGACCGTGAAGGGATGGCGGCTGGCGAGCCTGCCGCGGTATCTTGAGCCCGATGCGGTCGAATGCCTGGTGGCATCCTGCAATCCGCAGACCCCAGGCGGGCGACGCGACCGGGCGATCCTGCTCCTGCTGGCCCGGCTCGGGCTTCGGGCGGGAGACGTGGCAAAGCTTGGCGTCGCCGACATCGACTGGCAAGCTGGAACGCTGCGGGTCTGCGGCAAAGGACGGCAGGAGGTCAGCTTGCCTTTGCCGCAGGATGCGGGCGAAGCGCTCATTGCATGGCTTGCCGGATCGCGGCCGGGAAGCGTCGGCGCTGCGGTGTTCGTGAAGCTGCTGCCGCCCTTCTCCCCTGTCACCCGTCACGTTGTCTCCGAGGTGGTGGCGCGCGCCATCGACCGCGCTGGGATCACGGATGCGCCATCGCGCGGCACCAATCTGCTGCGGCACTCGGCCGCCACGGCCATGTTGCGCGGCGGCGCCACGCTGGAGGCGATCGCCACCGTATTGCGGCACCGCTCGACGGACACCACGGCGCACTACGCCAAGGTGGACACCGCCATGCTGGGCGCGGTGGCACAGGCATGGCCGACGGATGGACCGGCGAGCGCAGCGCGCCCCGCAGCACCTTTCCTCGGGCTGGCCTGGCCGGAGGGCGCGCCATGCTGAGCCACGATCTCGACGGCTACATTGTGCTGCAACGCGCGAGGGGGTTGAAGTTCACGACCCAGTGCGGCCCGCTGAAAAACTACGTCGCCGCGGCCGAGGCAGCAGGCGACACGCATGTTCGCACCGCTCGCGTGCTCGACTGGGCGGCGCGGACGACATCCGACGAACAGGCGCGCAACCGGCTGGCTATCGTCCGGCGCTTCGCCGAGCATCTCGCCATTGCCGATCCGGCGCACGAGGTGCCGCCCGCCGATGCCTTCGGGCGCTGGCGGTTCGAGCGGCGAATGCCGCACATCTACACGGGTGCCGAAATCGCCGAATTGATGGCCGCAGCGCGACGCCTCGGTCCTCCGGGTGCGATCCGGGGCGAGACTCTGGCCACGATGATCGGCCTTCTGGCCGCGACCGGGCTTCGCGTCTCCGAGGCGCTTGGGCTCGACCTGGATGACGTGACCGAGGCGGGGCTCGTCATCCGCGAAACCAAGTTCCGCAAGACTCGCCTGGTGCCGCCGCACCCCTCGGCAGGTGTGGCGCTGGAAGGCTATATCCAGCGGCGCAGACTGGTTCCGGGCATTGCCGCCAGCGCGCTGTTCCTGGGCGATCACGGCAGGCGCCCGGCCTACACATCGCTTTACGCGCTGTTCCTGCGCATCGCCCGCGAGATCGGTCTGCGCGGCTTGCCCGGCGAGAAGGGCCCGCGGCTGCACGATCTGCGCCACACCTTCGCGGTGCGCTCGCTCGAAGCCTGCGGCGGTGACCGGCGCGCGATCTCGCGGCACATGCTGGCGCTTGCCACCTATCTGGGCCATGCTGATCCCAGCCACACTTGGTGGTATTTGCGGGCGACCCCGGCGCTGATGCGGCACATCGCCGACGCGGGCGAGACATTGATGGCGGAGGGCACGGCATGACGCCCCTCGCTCCTCACCTGTCTGCCTTCCTGCGAACACATCTGCCGCGCGAACGCGGCGCCTCGCAGAACACAATCGCGTCCTACGCGCATTGCTACCGGCTGCTACTCACCTTCGCGGCCGAGCGGAGGAAGACCCGGCCGAGCCGGATCGGGATCGAGGATTTGGATGCGACCCTGATCTGCGCCTTCCTCGACCATCTCGAGGAGGAGCGGGCCAACACGGCCCGCAGCCGCAACGCCCGGCTTGCCGCCATCCATTCGCTGTTCCGGTACATCGAGTATCGCGTGCCCGCCTGCCTCGATCAAGCGCGGCGGATCCACGCGATTCCGATGAAGCGCACTGCGCAGCCGCTTGTGGGCTATCTGACGCGACCCGAGATGCAGGCGCTGCTGGCCGTGCCCGATCCTCGGACCAGCGCGGGGTTGCGCGATCAGGCCATGCTGCTCATGGCCTTTGCAGCGGGGCTTCGGGTCTCTGAACTGGTCGGTCTCCGGCTCGAGCAGTTCGACGACGCCGCGATGCCCAGCCTTCACGTGATCGGCAAGGGACGACGCGAACGCATCCTGCCGCTCTGGCAGGACACGGCCCGTGCGCTCCGGCGCTGGATTGCCGTACGCCCGAAGACGGGCGATCCGCAGCTGTTCCTGAACGCAGGCGGCCGGGCGATGACCCGATCCGGGTTCGAGTACATTCTGCGAAAGCACGCCGCCGTCGCGGAAAAGGCGGAACCGTCGATCGCGGGAAAGCGGGTGACGCCCCACATCCTGCGCCACAGCTGCGCCATGCACACGCTGCAGGCCACCGGCGACGTGCGTAAGGTCTCTCTCTGGCTCGGTCATGCCAGCGTCCAGACCACGGAGATGTACCTGCGTGCAGACCCGACCGAGAAGCTCGAGGCGCTCACCGCCATGGGTCCGCCGACCCTGAAGCGCGGCCGCTTCACCGTACCGGACAAGCTGATGGAGATGCTGACCGAGACGAGCGACGGCCGGAATTATGCGGAGTGACAACCGCCAGAAACTTCTGCGGCGCCAGTCAACGGCGCCGCAGACTCCGCATAACCGCGTACTCGGCATAAGTCGGCTTATGCTGAGCTCAGCATAAGCCGACGAAGGCGAGTCCGATGGCCAGATGCTCGCCGAGCGCGGCCTCTAGACCGAACCACGGAAACACCACGATCTGCGTGGCAATGGCCAGAATGTAGCCGATGATCACGTTAACGATGGCCTCGACCAGTGACATGAGGCGGGATTGCTTCATGCCATCGCCTCATCCA
>JAUIBJ010000347.1 GCA_030428025.1 Alphaproteobacteria bacterium | reverse complement strand
TCGATGCGCGCCATCTGCGCGTCCGTCAGCCAGAAAAGATTGCTCATGTCACCGCTCGCTTTTCGGGCAGTGAATCAGAAGGTTAGGGCTTGATCAATGGGTCCTGACCCTAGTAAGTTCGAGGTCTGTGCTCCCTGAAGAAGAAGGTGGGAGCGAGGCGGTCCGGATCGCTCATCGCCTTCATGATCTTGCGCACGGGCACTTCTTCTCTTCGTTGATCTTCCGTTTCAAAACTCGCGAGATTGCGCGAGGGATTTTCGACGCCGAGGAGGACGAAAATCTCGTAGTGTTATTCAATCTTGCGCGCGCACTCATGGAGCATACGGCGTCGCTTGCATTTCAGAGCCAAGCGCTGGAGGCGGCACTATCTGATATCGAAAAGAAACAATCCTATGAGCAGACTGATCGATCAATTCGCAAGCATCGCAAGATCATTGATCAATTATACTATGGCGGCGATGTAAGCCCGAAAGGAATCAAGCGGCTTCACGTAAACGACCTTCTCAAGGCATTGGCCGCAGTCGAAAAGCGAGCGCAAGATGACTACGCGACTCTTTGCGAGTTCGTCCACCCTAACTTTGGGAGTAACCTTCTTGTCTCAAGTGGGGAACTCTTGAGGGGCCCGATCGGCATACCAGCAGAAGCGATGTCCGAAGAGCTGTCTCTGGCGCGCAGCGCGATTGAGCGTTATGCGGCACTCGATTGGGATCTGGTCATCTCCGGCACTCGCAACCTCACTAGGATCAACAACTGGATATCGATTGCGAGCGCGGAGGGCGCAAAGCTCTCGCAGCTGTTTTCGGTTCGGATCGCTCATTCTGGGGACGGAAAATCGAAGGAAACAGCGATCTATTTCAAAAAGGCCCGGACACACAACGAGGCAATACAAGCCTTCTACAAGTTTATTGAGCACGAAGGTATTACGCTGCACGAGCGCCGCCTTGCTGGCGTAGAAGGTGGATACCTTTTTGACATCGCATTGACTGATGAAGGCCCACTTTGGATAAAATACCGAACGACTGAGTAGCCTCTCTTCCGAAGCTGGAAGACGCTTTAACTTGAGAGTGGCCTCTCCACCCAGTTCGCCGCGATCAGCCTGGGCACGCTGTCGAGCGCCCGTTCGGTGTCCCGGTCAAGATCGAACCGCTTCGGCAGCTTGACCTGTGGGACCAAGAGGAAGATCGGCACCGTCGTGCGCCCACGGCCGGTCTTCGAGCGAGATGCGACGCCGAGCCCCCGATTGTTCAGCCGCCCTTCCGCCACCAACAGGCTCGGGCCGGTGCGACGGTACACGAAGCGCAGGCGCAGGCCTCGGCGGCGCTCCCATTCGCCGGGGGTGATCTTGCCGCCGCGCAGACCGCGGCCGGCGGCTTCGGTCGGGATCGCGAGCCAGAAGCCGTCCTTGGAGCGGATCAGCGGGCCGGTGTCATGGGCGCCGACGATGACCGGGGCTTTGGACCAGACGAGAGCTGCGGCGTTCAGGCTCTCGCCGGCCTTCGGATAGGTCTGGCTCCGGATCGAGTTCGCCAGCCGCCGGCCGAGCCCTGCGCCGGTGATCTGGCCGCGCCAGGCGGTCTTGAGCCCGGTCCCAGCCTCGCGCATGGCGGCGGTCACGGCCTTTTCGCCGGCCTTCACCTCGGCGGCCATGGCGGCGACGAGATCGGGCGTGATGTCGAGCTTCAACTTCATCGCGATCAAGCCGGGCGCAGATCCACGGTCCAGACGAGCCGTTCGCGGTCGCGGACGGGCTCGCCCTGAATGAGAAATGCCTCGCCGTCGATCTCGATGCGGTCGCCGGGGAGCGGGTTCGCGACCTCGGCGAGACGCAGGTCCAGCCGGGTGGTCTCCGACCAGATGCGCGCCTCGCCGAAGTTGGTGACGTCGTCCGACCGGCGCAGGATGGCGCGGACCAGTGACGGCGCATCGCCCTCGGCGGTGTATACGACGTCGCGCGCGAGATGCGCATCCGCAAAGAGCGCGTCGAGGGCGACGTCGAAGGCGGTCATCAGGTCCGCCTTGCCGAGCGCAGCACCTGCGGCCGGGTGCAAATCGGGAGCGGATTACTCTCGATCTCCAGGCGCACCCACTCGTCGCGATCCCGGTCGGGAATGGTGCGGGCGTAGAGCGGCTGACCGAGGGTATTCACCGTCTCGAAGGTGTCTGCCGGCGCATAGTAGATCTCGAAGAGCCCCTCGATCCCCTCGGGATAGAAGAAGGCCTTGTCGGTCGGCACGGTGAAGCCGACGCCGCCTCGATAACGACGGAAGGTGATGCCGCCGAAGCTGACCTCGTCCGCCACGCGGCCGCGCAGGTCGGCCGCCGCGGCGGTGTTGAGGTAGGTTTCCCGCACCTCCTTGTGGGCCACGAGATCGGCGAAGAAGGCTGAACCGCATTCGGCGCGGATCTGCACGGCGCCGGCCGAGAGCCCGCCCATCGAGTCCTCGACGCTCTCGATCAGCGCCTGGCAGCGCTTCCGCAACGCCCCTGAGGCCGGGCTCGCATTGTCGAGGTCGAAGTCGATCTCGGCCGCGGGCGTGATGGCGAACTCGGTGAAGTAGTTCACCACCGTCGCGTGGTCCTTCGGGTCCTTCACCAGCCCCTGGATGCCGTTCAGAAGATGGTACTCGAAGGTCGTCTCGGCGTCCTGACGGAGCTTGCGCAGCCTGTACGCCACCTCGGTCTGCACCTGCTGGGTCGCGCTCTCCGAGCCGAAGTCACGGACGGACTGGATCTCGGAGGCCCAGAGCACGTCCTGCTTCTTGAACTGTCGGCAGACGAAGGCGCGCATCTCGCGGCGGTCGGGCACCTGCTGCTCGTAGGCCGACCCGCGTTCGGAGAACGGGATCAGCGACAGGGTGCCGTCGCGGCTCTCGATCACGACGGTGCGGGAGCGCACGCCGCGCGGGCTGAAGAGGGCCGAGCCCGAGAGCAGCGCGGGCTTGTAGGGGATGTTCTCGAGCGCGCGCGTGAGCTCGACGATGGTGAAGGCATCGCCTTCGAAGATGTCCATGGTGGCCATGAGGATGCCTCCTGTCGGGATTGGGTCAGCGGACGAGGATGCCCGCGGCGAGGAGCGCCGTATGGGCGGCCGCGATCTCGCCCTCGCTGGGCGTGCCCGCGAAGACGAGGTCGTGGCGGTTGACGATGGCGGGACCGCGGACGACCGCGACGGCGGGCGCGTCGCCCCCGGACGCATCCGCCTTACCCCAGAGCACGGCGACGGCGGTCTCGGTGCCGTCCACGGCCGCGGGGTCGTGCGCGGCGTACTTACCCGAGGCGGTGATCTTGCCGAGCACCGTGCCGGGCTCGAGCGTACCCACCGCGACGGTGATCGTCTCGCGGGTGTAGTCGCGGAAGGCTTCCCAGACGAGGAAGCCGCCGGGGTGTTTCCCTTCGACCAGCGTGGTCATGGTGTCATCCTTTCAGGTTGAAGGTGCGGGCGACGATCTCGCCCCAGGGGCGCGCGGCCGAGGATCGGCCGGGCTGCGGGTGATGGGGCGCGATTTCGGGCTCTGCCTCGGTCTTCGCGGCGAGCAGCGCCGCGCGCACCTCGGCGAGGCTCGCCTCCTGTTCGAGGAAACGGCCGGCTTTCTGCGGCTGGCCCGCGAGGCGGCAGAGATCGATGACGGCCCGGGCGTGGCCGATGGCCTCGGCGCGGATCGCGGCAGGATCGGGCGGTGGACCGCTTGTCTGCGGCGTCTCGGCCGGCGGCTGAGGAGCGTCGGAGGCGGCAGCCGGCTCGTCTTCGGCGTCCTTGACCTGATCCGTTCCGTCGGTGGCCTCGGTGCTGGCGCTGTCGGTCTCGTCGTCTGGCTCAGGCTCGGCTTCGGCCTGCTCGACCAGCACCGGCGGCGCGTTGCGGAAGCGGCCAATGTCGAAGCGCGCAGCGATCCGGACGGGCTCGATCAGGCGGTCGGCGAAGCCCTGGGCAACTGCGTCCGTGGCATCAAACCAGGTCTCGGCGACCATCAGCGCGGAGACCTCCTCCGGCGTCCGGCCGGATTTCGCGGCGTAGCCGGAGACGAGGCTGCCCTTCACCTTGTCGAGCGCCTCGGCCATGGCACGCATCTCCTGGGCCGTGCCCATCACGAGGCCTGACGGGTCATGGATCATCAGGAAGGCGTTCTCGGGCATGACGATCTCGTCGCCCGCCATGGCGATGTAGGAGGCGGCCGAGGCGGCGATCCCGTCGATCCAGACCGTGACGGTCCCCTCGTGGCGCTTCAGCGCGTTGTGGATCGCGACCGCATCGAAGACGGAGCCGCCGGGGCTGTTGAGCCGCAGATCGACGGGCGTGCCCTCGGGCAGCGCACCCAGTTCCGCGAGAAAGCCCTTCGCCGAGACCCCGTAGGCGCCGATCTCGTCATAGATCGCCACTTCCGCACCGGTCCCCCGGGCGCGGATCGCATACCAGCTTGCCATGTCGTCACTCCTGTTCGGTGGCCGGATCGGTCGCCGCCGCGCCGTCATCCGTGTCGTTGCCAGCGCCATCATTGGCCCCGGGCCTTGCTGCGGGCGTCGCCCGCGCGCCCTGCGTCTCGCCGGAGCTGGTGCGGTAGCGCAGGCCGAGCGCGTCCGCCCGGGCGGCGTCGGCGGCGTTCTCGCGATCAACTTCCTCGATGTCGTAGCCGGTGGCCTCGACCACCTTGCGCCGCGAGGTGATGCCGGCCTCCATCGCCAGCACCTGCGCCTGGATGTCCTTCAGCGGATCGACCCAGTCCCAGCGCGGCGGGATCCACTGCACCGCGCG
>JAUIBJ010000346.1 GCA_030428025.1 Alphaproteobacteria bacterium | reverse complement strand
GCAGCGTGGCGACCGAGGTCACGCCCTCGCGGCTGAGCCAGGAGGTGCGCCACTGGCTGAACGCCTTGATCGCCCGTTCGGGATGGCCGAGGTGAAAGGTCGAGGCCGAGAGCCCCCCCACCGCCAGTAGATAGGCGATGGCGAAAAACGCGAAGGCCACCCAGCCGGTGACCGGCGGCAGGCCGATGCCCAGCCAGACCAGCAGGCCGAAGCCGAGGCCCGAGAGGGTGGTGAAGATGATAACGGACGGCGCGGGATGCATCAGGGCTTCTCCCTATCGTGACGGGCGGCATTTTCCAGAACCCGGTCTCCACTTCCGGGGATGCGCTCCAAAGCCTTGTCGAGCCAGCCGATGAAGCCCTTGGGCTCCTCGGCCACCGGCTCGAGATAGGGGGCGAGCACATCAACCTGATCCAGCGCATCCTTGGGCCGGGGCGGCAGGTATTTGTTGACGGGCTTCGTGCCCTGCTCGGGCATCAGGTCCATGCCGCCGCGCTCGGCAACCAGTTTCGAAACGTCGCTTTCCGGATCACCCAGATCGCCGAAATGCCGAGCGCCGGCGGGGCAGGTGCGAACGCAGGCCGGCACCCGGTCCTCCTCGGGCAGATTCTCGTTGTAGATCCGGTCGACGCAGAGCGTGCATTTCTTCATCACGCCCTCGGCCACATCCATCTCGCGCGCGCCATAGGGACAGGCCCAGGCACAGAGGCCGCAGCCGATGCAGTCGCTCTCGTTGACCAGAACGATCCCATCCTCGACCCGTTTGTAGCTCGCGCCGGTCGGGCAGACGGTGACGCAGGGGGCATCCTCGCAATGCAGGCAGCTCTTGGGGAAATGGATCAGTTGCGCCGCGCCTTCCTCGGGTTGAACCTCGTAGGAATGGACGCGGTTGAGAAAGGTGCCGCGGGGGTCGGCGCCGTAAGGGTCCTGATCGGAAAGCGGCGCGCCATAGTTCTCGGTATTCCAGCCCTTGCAGCTGACCACGCAGGCATGACAGCCGACGCAGGTGTCAAGGTCGATCACCAGCCCCAGCTTGCGGTCGGTTTTTTCGGGAAGGTCGGTCATGCATGGCCTCCGGTGGTGCATGGCCGGTGGCGCTGCCCCCGTTGCGCGAGGCGCGACTCCCCCGGGATATGTCCGGCAAGAAGAAACATGGGTGCCCTCATTTCCCGACCTTCCATTCCAGTTGCTCCGGCCCTTGTCCCACCGGCGACTCGATCGGGGCGAAAGCGGGCTGGCTTTCCTCGGGCGGCGGGACCTTCTCGATTCTGACCCGAAGGTCGAACCACGCGGCCTGCCCCGTCACCGGATCGGAATTGGCCCAGCGCAGGCCGTCGCCTTTGGGGGGCAGAAGCTCGTGTATCAGATGGTTGAGCAGAAACCCTCTCGTGGCCTCTGGCGCATCCTTCTCCAGCGCCCAGGCGCCCTTGCGCTTGCCGATGGCATTCCATGTCCAGACCGTGTTTTCGTTGAGCGCGGCCATATGCGCCACCGGCACCACGATCTCGCCATGGGCGGAGGTCACCCGCGCCCAGTCACCGTCCTGAAACCCGTTCGCCTCCCAGATTTTCGTGGGCAGGTAGAGCGGGTTCTGCCCGTGGATCTGCCGCAGCCAGGCGTTCTGGCTGCCCCAGCTGTGATACATGGCCATCGGTCGCTGGGTCAGCGCGTGAACGGGATATTCGCCGGTATCGACATGGCTGTCCTCGAAGGGCGGATACCAGATCGGCAGAGGGTCCATCGTTTCGCGGATCCGGGCGCGCAGATGCTCGGGCGGCTGACGGTCGCCATGCCCCTCTGCAGCCAACTGGAACTTGCGCATGGTCTCGACATAGAGGTCGAAGATATAGGGTTGCGGGCTGTCATAAAGCCCCATGCCCACCGCCCAGTCCTGATAGGCCTTGTTCCACGGCTTGAAATAGGCGGCCTGCTCGGGGATGTGCTTGAGAAAGAAGCCACCATTGGCGATGTAGCTCTGCAATTGCGACTTGTTCGGGGCCCCGCGCCCGTGGGTCAGCCCGTTCTTGCCCATCCGCCAGCCCGCCAGCGGCCCGATCCCCGGCTTGCGCTCATGATTTGTGATGTAGTCGGCGTAATCGGTGTATTTGGCACTGCCGTCCTCGCCGGTGAAGCCCGGCAGCTTCAGCTTGTTGGCCAGCTGCACCAGCACCGTCTGGAACCCCCGCACATCGCGGTCGGGCTCGATCACCGGCCAGCGGATCGCGTCCGCCGCCGCATCCGCCTCGCAGATCGGGCGATCCAGTAGGCTGATGCAGTCATGGCGTTCCAGATAAGTGGTGTCGGGCAGGATCAGGTCGGCATAGGCCACCATCTCGGAACTGTAGGCATCCGAATAGATGATCCGCGGGATCACATAGTCGCCGTTCTCGTCGGTGTCGGTCAGCATGTCGATCACGCCGCGCGTGTTCATCGTCGAATTCCACGACATGTTGGCCATGTACATGAACAGCGTGTCGATTTTGTACGGGTCCCCCGCATGCGCATTGCTGATCACCATATGCATCAGTCCGTGCGCGCTCATCGGGTTTTCCCAGGTGAAGGCCTTGTCGATCCGCGCCGGCGTGCCATCGTCCTTCAGCGCCAGATCCTCCGGCCCCCGCACGAAGCCCAGATGCGGGCCATTGAGCGGCGCCCCAGGCGTGACCCCGCAATGCGGCTTCGGGTGCGCGCTGACGGGCTTCGGGTATGGCGGCTTGAAGCGGAACCCGCCGGGCACCTCGACCGTGCCAAGAAGGATCTGCAACATGTGCAGGGCGCGGCAGGTCTGGAACCCGTTGGAATGGGCCGAGATGCCGCGCATGGCGTGGAAGCTCACCGGCCGGCCCTTCATCACCTTATGTTTTTCACCGCGGAAATCGGTCCATTCCCGCTCCAGCACGATCTCTTCCTCGAAGGCCACGCGCGCCAGTTCATTGGCGATCGCGCGGATCTTTTCGGGCTTGATGCCGCAACGCTCGGCCACGGCCTCGGGCGCGTAGTCCTTGCTTAGATAGCGCGAGGCGATCAGGTGCATGACCGGCTTGTGGGTGATCCCACCGGCGCGATGGCTGGCCGAGAGGTCGGGCCGCACGCCGGGCGTGTCGAAAGCCGTCAACTCGCCGGTGTTGCGGTCGATCACCTGAGGCTTGCCGTTCTCGTCCCGCAGGAAGAGACCGTATTCGGGCGATTTCGAATCCCGGTTCACGATACAGGCCGCATTGGTGTAGCGAGCGAGGTAATCGAGGTCGATCCTGCCGGCCTTCAGCAGGCAATGAACAAGCGACAGGATGAAAAGCCCGTCCGTGCCCGGCGTGATGCCCACCCAGTCGTCCGCCACGGCGTTATAGCCCGAGCGAATCGGGTTCACGCCGATCACCCTGGCGCCGCGCGCCTTGATCTTGCCGATTCCCATCTTGATGGGGTTGCTGTCATGGTCCTCGGCCACCCCGAAGATCATGAAGAGCTTGGTATGGTCCCAGTCGGGCTGGCCGAATTCCCAGAACGCCCCGCCCATCGTGTAGATGCCCCCGGCGGCCATGTTGACCGAACAGAACCCGCCATGCGCGGCATAGTTGGGCGTGCCGAAATTCTGCGCCCAGAAGCTGGTGAAGGACTGGCTCTGATCCCGCCCGGTGAAAAACGCCAGCTTCGACGGGTCGGTCTTGCGAATGGGCTCCAGCCAGCTCGTCGCGATGTCCAGCGCCTCGTCCCAGCTTATCTCCTCGAATTGGCCCGAGCCGCGCGGGCCGATCCGCTTCAAGGGTGCGCGCAGGCGCGAGGGGGCGTTGACCTGCATGATCCCGGCCGAGCCCTTGGCACAAAGCACGCCGCGGTTTACCGGATGGTCGCGGTTGCCCTCGATATAGGCGACCTTACCGCCCTTCATGTGCACGTTGATTCCACAGCGGCAGGCGCACATGTAGCAGGTGGTCTTGCGGACCTCGTCGGACACCTTCGGAGAGGTGTTGATTCGCGGTTGCTGATAACTCATTCCCCTGCCCCCTGTTTTCGGCGCACGCTAGTCGATGAAATCCCGATTTGCGAACCTTTTCCCCGATCCATCGGATTTGTGGAATACCCTCTTCGGAAACGCCGCATCATCGGTCACTTTTACCGCTTTTCCATCGGCACATAGGCCCGCGGCGCAGGGCCGTCATAAAGCGTGAGCGGTCGAATCAGGATGTTGCGCCGTAGCTGCTCGATGCACTGGATGACCCAGCCGGGCGCCCGGCCGATGGCGAAGATGGGCACGTAAAGGTCCATCGGAATTCCGTGCAGCTGATAGACAACACCGGAATAGAAGTCGACATTCACGTTCAGCCCGTGGCGCGAATAGGGTTTCATCGCTTCGACAACCGCCTGCAGGATCTCGTACCACTGGGGCGAGCCCATTTCCTCGCCCAGTTTCTTCACGCCGTCCCGCATGTGCCGCGCGCGCGGGTCCTCGGCGCGATAGACACGGTGCCCGAAGCCGGTGACCGGCTCGCGCGCCTTGCGCCTGGCCTTGACATAACCGGCCGCCTTCTCGGGCGTGCCTATCTCCTGCACCATCTTCATGACATCCTCGGCCGCCCCGCCATGGGCGGGCCCGGCAAGCGTGCTGAGCGCGGTGACGAAGGCGCCATGCAGGTTGGCCTCTGTCCCCACGGTCACCCGCGCGGCAAAGCTCGACGCGTTCGAGCCGTGCTCGGCATGCAGGATGAAATCCACATCCGCCAGCCGCGCGGCGTCCTCCGACGGCTTTTCGCCCTTCAGCATCCA
>JAUIBJ010000345.1 GCA_030428025.1 Alphaproteobacteria bacterium | reverse complement strand
ATCTGCGCGAGGCCTTCGAGCGCCTCCTGCCGCAGCTCCGGGGCGCGCCGCTGGTCACCGTCTCGGCCAAAACGGGGCGGGGGCTCGACCGGCTGCGCAAGGCGGTTGAACGGGCCTATGAGGTCTGGAACACCCGCGTACCGACCGCCCAGCTCAACCGCTGGCTGACCGGCATGCTGGAGGCGCATCCGCCCCCCGCGCCGGGCGGGCGCCGGATCAAGCTGCGCTACATGACCCAGGCCAAGACGCGGCCGCCCGGTTTCGTGGTGATGTGCTCGCATCCCGAAAAGATGCCTGACAGCTATTCCCGCTATCTTGTCAACGGCTTGCGAGATGATTTTGACATGCCGGGCACGCCGATTCGGCTGCACATGCGCTCGCAATCCGACCGCAACCCCTACAAGGGGCGCAAGAAATCGACGCCTTCGCGCCTGCGCAAGCATCTGGACAAATCCTGACCCCTCAGGCGCGGCGCCGGGCCCAGGCCAGCGCCGCCAGCCCGACGATCCCGACAAGGCTCAGTCCCAGCACGGGCAGGTTCACCGGCGCGGCATTGGCCACCGCGACGCCGATCAGCGCCCAGATCACGGCTACCGCATAGGCCGGCGTGTCGGGGCGCGCGATCAGCACCGCCGCGGCGATGACCAGCGCCAGCACCAGCGTGCCGATCGCCGCCGCCTGCGCGCCCAACAGCCCGTAGCCCGCCAGCACCAGCGCCAGCGCCACGCAGGACGCCGCCGTCAGCCAGCCGGCATAAAGCGCGATCGGCCCCTGCAGCCACCACCTGTCCTGCCGCCCGGCCGCCATCAGCGCCCAGAGTGCCGTGGCCAGCATCGCCCAGATCATCAGGGTCGCCCAGACCGGTGCCGCCTGCGCCACCGGTAGCCAGGCCGTGCCAAGGGCGAGGCTCGCGAAAAGCGGCCAGCGCACCGTGTCCCAGGTCGGATCCTCCGCCCGTTTCCACAGCCCAAAAGCCGCCCCGAGGATCAGCCACAGATAGATCACCGTCCAGATCGAGAAGGCCCAGCCGGCGGGCTGGACCGGCGGATCCTCCTGCGGGATCGGAAATTGCCCCGGCTCGAACCCGTTGAAACCCGTCACCAGCAGTGGCGACGCGGCAAAGGCAAGGGCGGCAAGCACCACGAGAACGGGTTTGAGACGGATCATGCCCCATAACTGGTGCGGGAAGCTGCCGCTTCAACCCGTCGCCCCTTTTACGGGTTGCGGGGCCTTGAGAAACCATGAAAATGAACCATATTAACTTTGCCTTACGGTGGGTTAGAAGTGGGACGGGGCCCATGACAGACATTCGCGACCATACCAGGCGCTACGCGGTGAAAAGCGATGCCATGGGCGCGCTGAGCTTTTGGGCCTCGCTCGCGGCCTATGGGGCCGCGCTGGTCCTCGGTGCGCGCTTGGCCGAGACGCCGTTCCTCTCCGTTCCGTTGGTGGTTATCCTCGCCTTCGCATCGGTGCGGCTTTACGTGCTCCAGCACGATTGCGGTCATCATTCGCTTTTTGCAACGAAATGGATGAACGAGGCGGCGGGCTATGTCCTGTCGGTCTTCTCGCTCACGCCCTTCCGGGTGATGCAGTACAATCACAACCTGCACCACGCTTATCTGGGCAATCTCGAACATCGCGAGACCACCGAAGTCTACACCATGACCCTGCGCGAATGGCAGGAGGCGGGATTTCTCACCCGCCTCTGGTACCGGCTCTACCGCAACCCTGTGATCATGCTGTCGCTGGGCGGCATCTATACCTATTTCATCGCCTATCGCTGGCCGCGCAACACGCTCAAGGTGGGCGTCTGGGGCGTGATCGCGCACAACCTGATGGTGGCGTCCTATGTCGGGTTGGTCTATCTGGCCTTCGGCTGGCCGGGCCTTGCGGTGCTCGGGGCCAGTGCTGTGCTGGCCGGTGTGATCGGGGTCTTCCTCGTCTATCTCCAGCACAATTTCGAAGACACCTATTGGGACCGCAAACCGGATCTGGATTTCCGCAAGGCCACGCTCGAAGGATCCAGTTCGCTCGACCTCGGCCACTGGTGGGATGTGGGCACCGGCAACATCGCCTATCACGACCTGCACCATTTCAACCCCGCCATCCCTTCCTATCGACTGCGCAAATGCCAGAAGGATCTGCCGGAGGAGCTGAAAAGCCATGACGTGATCCGCTGGCCCGAGGCCATCGCCAGCTTCCGGCTGAAGCTCTGGGACGAGGAGCAGGACAAGCTCGTGCCCTTCCCGAAAGCGACGGCGCCGCTCACCGCCACCGCAGCGTAGGCCGGGCCTCGGCGCGGCTGCGCCGCATCGGCTGAAAAACGCCGATTTCCGTCCCCGCGCCCCAAGATTTTCGTTGCGAAGTTAGGGGCTTATGGCAGATTCGGGCGTGAAGGCGATCAAGTCTTCGAATCGGCGGCAGGTGCCGCCCTGGAGTGACCCCCAAATGAAAACCCCTGTTCTGTTCCTGGCCGCCGCGCTGGCGGTTTCCGCAGTTCAGACCTCTGCCGCGACCATGGTCGAAGACGCCGATGGCAACGGCAGTTATTCGATGGACGAGATGGCCGTGAGCTATCCGGACCTCACCGCGGAGGATTTCGCCGAGATCGATACGGATGCCTCGGGCGAGATCGACACGCAAGAACTGGCGCTCGCCATCGAAAGCGGGATGCTCGCCAACTGAGCATGCCGCGCAAGACCCCGTAACCGACTGTCCCTTCGACTGCCCCGGCGGCCCCCCAACCGCCGGGGATCTTTCATGCCCCGCGCGGGATGGTCGTGGTCACAGACATGCAGGCCGGGCTTCAGCCCGGCATCCCGTCAGATCACGCCAGACCCCCGTCCGCCCCCAGCCGCGTCTTTCCGCGCAGATAGGGGTGCAGCGCCTCGGGCAGTTCGACCGATCCGTCCGCCTGCTGGCCGTTCTCCAGCACCGCGATCAGGCAGCGGCCCACCGCCAGCCCCGAGCCGTTGAGCGTATGCAGGAACTGCGGCTTGCCGCCATCCGCCGGCTTGAACCGCGCGTTCATCCGCCGCGCCTGGAAATCGCCGCAGACCGAGACCGAGGATATTTCGCGATAGGTGTCCTGCCCGGGCAGCCAGACCTCGATGTCATGGGTGCGCCTTGCGCCGAAGCCCATGTCGCCTGTGCAAAGCACGATGGTTCGATAGGGCAGGCCCAGCCGTTCGAGAATACCCTGGGCGCAGCCCGTCATCCGGTCCAGCTCCCCGCGGCTCTTGTCCGGGTGCGTCACGCTCACCATCTCGACCTTCTCGAACTGGTGCTGGCGCAGCATCCCGGCGGTGTCCTTGCCGGCGCTGCCGGCCTCCGAGCGGAAGCACTGGGTATGGGCGACATAGCGGCGGGGCAGATAGCCTTCCTCCACCACCATCCCGTTGACGATATTGGTCAGCGTCACCTCGGCCGTGGGGACCAGCCACCAGCCATTGGTGGTCTGATAGCTGTCCTCGCCGAATTTCGGCAACTGCCCCGTGCCATACATCATCTCGTCGCGCACCAGCACCGGCGTCCATGTCTCGGAAAGGCCGTTCTCCTCGACATGCACGTCCAGCATGAACTGCGCCAGCGCCCGGTGAATGCGCGCCACGCCGCCCGACATGACCACGAAGCGCGAGCCCGACAGCTTCGCCGCGGTCTCGAAATCCATGCCCGGCTTCACGCCCTCGATCTCGAAATGCTCCTTCGGCTGGAAGTCGAAGCGCTTCGGCTCGCCCCAGCGATGGATCTCGACATTGTCGTCCTCGTCGGCCCCGTCGGGCACATCCTCCATCGGCAGGTTGGGCAGCCCCATCAGCAGGTCGGTCAGCTGCTGGTCCAGCGCCTTGGCCTCGGCCTGCATCGCCGCCACCTCGGCCTTCTTCTCGCCCACGAGCGCCCGCAGCCGCTCGAACTCCGCCTCGTCGCCTTTCGACTTGGCGGCACCCACCTCCTTCGAGGCCCGGTTCTGCTCCGCCTGCGCCGTCTCGGCGGCCTGGATGCGGGCGCGGCGGGCCTCGTCCACCTTCAGGATCTCCGAGGACGCCCCCGACACCCCGCGCCGGGCCATGGCGGCGTCGAAGGCTTGCGGGTTCTCGCGGATCGCGCGGATGTCGTGCATCGGATTGGTTCCCTGAACTGGTTGAGTCGTGCCCGCCTTATGCCCCAGTTTTCCGCCGAGGTGTAGGGCGGGGTTTCACCCCGCCACGGCGTCCCGGCCCGGGGCCTCTCAACCGCCCGCCTCCTCCGGCGGATCGGGCGGGCGGTAACCGTCCGGATCGGCCCGCCACTTGCGCCATTGCTCGCGAAACTCAATCAAGTCAAATTTATGCTCTGGCCAGTGCGCGGGCCGTGCCATGCCTTCGGGCGGGATGACCGAGCCATCGCCGAACATCGCCTCCAGATGATCGGCGATCTGTGGTATCTCGGTAAAATCCACGGATCTCGCAGCGGCACCTTGAAGAGTAGCCGCCACGAGGTTCGCCCCCTGCAACTGCGCTGCCTCGAGGTTCGCCCCCTGCAACTGCGCTGCCTCGAGGTTCGCCCCCTGCAACCGTGCCATCATGAGATTGGCCTTCTGCATCCGCGCCCCCCCGAGGCCCGCCCCCTGCAACCGCGCTTCCCAGAAGGTCGCCCCCTGCACCCGCGCCGCCCAGAGGTCCGCCCCCTGCAACCGCGCCCCCCCGAGGCCCGCCCCCTGCAACCGCGCCTCCCGGAGGTCCGCCCCCTGCAACCGCGCCTCCCGGAGGACCGCCCCCTGCAACCGCGCCCCCCAAAGG
>JAUIBJ010000344.1 GCA_030428025.1 Alphaproteobacteria bacterium | reverse complement strand
TGAGTACAGGACCACCTCCTTCAGCTGGCGCTTTGAAAGTAGCCTCATCACGATGTCTCCATGACTGAAGAGCATCGCGATGCCCTGGGTTACGACAATACCCTTGGGTTCGGCGATGCTAGCAGGAGCCAATCAGTTTGAGTAGATGTTCGTCATGCTGCCGAACGGCGTCGCGCATCTCTGGGAGGTAGGAGTACCGGTTGTAGATCGCAGCGACGCCGCTGAGAGTGCCGGAAACGTGGTTCAGCAGTTTCTCGGTGATGTGTATTGGTGTCGATAGCCGCGCGAGGTTGGAACTGAAAGTCCTGCGAAGATCGTGAAGCGTGTAGGGCTTCACGGCGATGGGTTCATCAAAGCGCTCCTTCGATTTTCCCCATCCGTTGAACGGCCGATCCTCGCTTCCCCGTGCTGGGAAAAATGCGTCTCCGAAATCAGGGAGAGACGCTAGAGCGGACTGGGCCAATGGGGACAGGGGCACGCGATGCTCACGCTTGTTCTTGGTGAAGCCCATCGGAAAGACAATGAGGTCGTCCTCGATCCAGCTTCGGCGCAAAGCGGCGATCTCACCGCGTCTCTGGCCTGTCAGGACAAGAAGCTGGACGATGGAGCCGTAGGGATAGCCTACCTCAAGAGCGCGTTGGTAGACCGTCGCGAGATCCTCGTCGGAGAGAACATTTGAACGGGTATTCGTCCGGATGGTCAGGGGCGGCACGGGCGAGACGTCAATGAAACCGCGCTTCACGCACCAATTCATCATGGCGCGCAGCGCGACAAAGGCGTGTTGCTGTTCCGACGGGGTAGTCGCAAGCTTGTCGACCGCGGCCATGACATGCGCGCGGGTCAGAGCATCGAGGTTCTGGTCGAACGAGAAGTGTCGATTTAACAATCGATGGTAGCCGAGATAGGTGCGCTCCTTGCTTCGGGTCTTGCAGTCCGTGAGATAGCGGTCGCGGGCAACTTCAAATGGCACAGGCTCGCGGCGAAACAAGTCTGGCACAAAGTCGAACTCTTCGACCTGTATGCGCTTGGCTTGCTTCCGCGCCTCGGCGAGTGACAAATCCGGGTACCGCCCGAGCGTCTTTAGCTGGCGCTTCTTGCCGTACATGACGACGAAGGACTTGGCTCCGCCCTGCGACACGCGCACGCCGAAGCCGCGAAGACTGTCATCGAAATAGGTCTTCTGACCGGTCTCCGGGACCTTCAGACTTTTGATCCGAATGTCTGTTAGTCGCATCTTAGTCGCACAAATCTAGAGTGTAGGGGTGAGAATGTATGTTCAGCGGTGCGCGCATGATATCAACAAAATCAGTAATTTACAGTGGAATTTGCTCAACCATGAGATGCGGTGAGAGGCCTAGGTAGAAGATTGAAAATCCGCGTGTCGCTGGTTCGATTCCGGCTCTGGGCACCACTTAGTTCCCATTCAGTCTAAGAAGATAAGCGCCGAGCCGCCAATTTTGCTCCATGAAGCAAGTTTTGCCAGGTTTCATTTGGGTGTCGTTACGCGTCCTTGCAGCAACCAAGAATGGACGGTCGCGCACGGTCACCAATGCCGGCGTCGATCGTCGATCACCTCTGTCGCAGACATGCCGTCGCCACTGCCATTCGATGCCCTGTGACGCGCCCCCAGATTCCTTGGCACCTTTCTCGTTCAGTTTCCCGTGTGCCCCGACGTCCTTTAAATTGCAGGCCCTGGATGACGCAGATGGGCCATATCACCCAAAGCTCTCGTCGCCCGTCGGCTCCACATGCTCCTCCAGGTTCATGCGCTGGCGGAAGGCCGCCAGCTCTGCATACATCCGTCTGCGCGCACGGCTCTGATTGCCCAGCGGGCGGTGTTCGGGCAGGGAATGCCAGGGATTGATCCTGAGCTTGCGGGCGAAACTCATCTGAGCCGGAGTATCGAATTCCTGCTGCGGAATGTGGATGCGGGCCACCGGGATCCAGGGCGACAGGTTTTCGGGCCAGCGGATTGAGGCATCCTCGATCGGCATCAGATGCGGGTCGGTCTGCAGTTGCACCAGCATGTCGAACTCGACAGCGGTTTCGCGCAAGGTCCGGACCATGTTGTCGCGCAGATAGTTCGGCGGAACGCGGCCAAACGGCACGCCGGGGATCTTCCGGTGGACGGTGGAAAGCGGCTTGTAGGAATAAAGCATCGCCTGCCCCTCGCCCAGAAGATAGGGCACGCAGCTGTAATAGCGCTGGCCGAGCGGATTGTACTGAGTCTCGTTCCACAGGCCCTGCATGATGAAGTCCAGCAGATGCATGTCCTTGGGGTTGAGGAAGTACCATATCGGCTCGTCGATCGTGCTCCAGTACTGAAGTTTCGCATTCTCACGGCTGTCCGGGGTGACGAAGGTCGGCGTGACCACGGCAGGCCAGTCCTGGGTGAACTTCTCGTCTTCCAACAGCTTCGGCCCGGGCACATCCATCAGCTTGACCGACATGGACCCGAAGCCGACATCGCGGATATCCTCGGGCACGTCCGGCCCCGGCCCGGCAAAGCGGATATAGGCCGGATAGCTGCGCGCCGTGGCAAAGACCCCGTGGCGCAGATGGTCGGGCAAATCATCGCGGACGGTGAAGGTGGCACGGACGAGGCCATGGGTCTTGGTATTGCCGCCGCGTTCATAGGCGCCGGGCTGGAAATGCAGCTTCATCTGCTCGCGCATCTCGTCGATGATCGCCTGAAGGCTGTCGTCCTCCCAGTCGAACACCTTCTCCTCGGCAATCGCCAGCCCCAGATTGGGGCGCTCTCGGTTCTTCAGGTGTTGCACCAGACGGGCGACCGGTTCGCGGGTGAGGCGGTTCAGAGCCGGGCGAAAGAAGGGCTCAAGCCGCCGTTCGACATGCAGGGCGACTTCAAGCGCGCGGTGCGCGACACGGCGAAAGGCGATGAGGATTGCGCGCATTTCGGCTCCCTAGTTCTGGCGGCTGGCGATGAAGCGGAGCGCCCGTATTCCCGGCATGAAGAAATAGGCCCCGCCGCGCACCGTGACAAAGGCCGGCAGCCCGCCCAGCCGTTCGGGTACGCCGACGGTGCCCTGGATCGAGAAACCGTCAGTCGCCTCCCCCGCACCGGTCGGCTCGCGGTTGCCAAGCAGCGGGTCGGCCTCGCCGGTCAGGCCGTCGAAATTCGGCGAGGCGATCCATGCGTTCTGCACGAATTCGAACTGACGGACGATATTGGCGCACAGACAGATGAAGTAGATCCCCCGCTCCTTGTCCGCTTCAGGCCCGCCGGCGGGCTGCAGCGCCTCCTCGGGCGTCAGCGCCGGGCCGAATTCGCGACCGCGCCGGACAAGGCGGTGAAACCGGGTGGAGGCGACAAGGTCATGCCGCCCCGGCAGCTTGTCCGCGCGGCGGCGGAAGCCCAATGTGCTCAGAAGCCACGACCAGAACCCCGACACACCCGGCGGATGGTCGCCAGTGCGCGGGTTGGCGCGGCGGATATGGGCGCCAATCGGGCAGCTGTGCCCGTCAATATCGCCATCATAGGTGAAACTGTTGCCCCGCCGACCACCGGGAATGTCCTGTTCCTCGGCGATCAGCGGCCGCCCGTCGACGCCGCGACCGACCATGGCGGTCGCCAGAGCATCACGCCGTTCCGGCACACCAGCCGCCGCGCCATCGAGGTACTGCCAGAAGCCCCGAACGTCCTGCTCCAGCTGGCGCAGGACCAGATAGGTCCCGTTCAGGCCAAGATCGCCGCGCCCCGTATCATCCGCCGCGCGCGGCAGTTCGGAGGCGCCCGGCACCGCAGGATCGATCAGGGGACGCGGCGTGACCTCTCCGTATTCGTTGCCGAGACCCAGCACCAGTTCGCCCGGTGCCAGCATGTTGGCATAGTGGAGCCGGCTGTGCAGCTCTGTCGGAAATGTTCCCTCCCAGTCGATCTTCGGCTGGCTGATGCCGTCGGCAAAACCGAACGGCTCGCGCCCCAGTCTGGTGCTTGTCGGCAGGGTCCGGATCACGTCGAACGCCTGATTGAACCTGTCGTCGAGTATCTCTTCCCGGAAGTCCGCAAGCCCGTCGGGCGCGGCGTAAAGCATCAAAAGGACGTGCGGCACGGGCCGCCCCCAGAGCCAACCGCCCGGATCGTTCGGACCGGTATCGCCCAGACGGCGCGACCGGCTTTCCTCGCCCGCCATGCCCGCGAGGAATGGTTGTTCGAACTGCGCCAGAATGTCGACCTCAAGGCCGAGTTCTGCCAACCCCTCGGCCGAAAGCGCGACTTGCAGCGCCCTCGCGGGCGGGCGATCCTGCCATTCGGCGGTGGTCACGGGCGCTGCGGCAAGCCATTGCCGGGCGGCGGACGGGTCCCTGATTGCGAGCAACAGGAATTCGGCCCCGGCGAGGTTGCCATGCCCGAACCGGACCAGCCCTTGAATATCGGCGAAGTCGACTGCCGCCATCGGCTGTTCCCCCGTCCCGGTCATATCTTGGCCAGCCAGTTGCGCAGCGCTCGCGCGCCGTCGGGCCGCTTTTCAAGCCCGTGCCGGACGTGACTGTTCTCGGCCAGATCGAAGGCGGTCAGGCCCGGATAGGCCTTGTACCAGACGTCGGTCGGCACCTGCCGGTTGCGCAGGTAGCGCTTGAACTTGGTCTCCTGCTCGGCGCCCCGCTTGATCAGGAAATCCGTCGACGGATAGCCGACACCGTTCGAGAAGACGAGGTTGAGCCCCCAGGCGACCTTGTTGATGAAGTCGTCCATATAGGCTTCCAGCGCGCCATCGTAGTTGCTGCAGAACATCACGCGCCGCTTGCCGTCGAGGAAAACC
>JAUIBJ010000343.1 GCA_030428025.1 Alphaproteobacteria bacterium | reverse complement strand
CGGCCGCGATTTGGCGCATGGAAACAGCGGCATAGCCGTGCCGGGCGAAAAGCCGCAGCGCCGTCTGCCGGACCTTCGGGCCGGTAATGCCGGAATGAGAGCCTTGGGTGCGTGCCATGCGGGGCAGCATAATTGAACGCGCGTTCAGATCAATGCCCGACTTGCCCCCGCCCTTGCAAAAGTGGCATGAAAGACCGAACGCCACAGCCGGAGGCCCGACAGATGGCCATGCGTCCGCTTCTTGCCATAGCCGCCGCCGCGGTGCTTTCCGGCTGCGGATCCTATCCGCAGTTCGACGCGGCGGTCAGCGACGAGGCCCGCAGATCGGCCTACCCGGCGCTGGTGCCGGTGGAAAATCTGCGCGCCACGGCCGCCGCCCGAGCGCCGTCGGATCGGATCGCGACCACCGCCACGGGCCCCGGCGCGCCCGCCTCGCCCACGGCCGAGATCGACGCCCGCGCCGCAAGGCTCAAGGCTCGTGCCTCGGGGCTGCGCGGTGACGTGATAGACGATGCCGACAAGGACCGGCTCAACCAGAAGATCGAGATCGAGGACGACGAGGGCTGACCGAGGGCCCGTGGGGTACGCGGCTATCCTCTCAAGACAACGGGCTGGCCATGGGGCGTACTCAGGTAGGCGTTCCTCCAGTCGCTCTCGCGCCGGTCCACATCCTCCGCCCCGGCCATCCGCGCCTTGTCGAGCACCGTTTCCAGCACGGTTAGGAACGCCGTGTAATACGTCTCGTCCGTGTCCGGCGCCCCCTCGGCCGACCGACGATCGAGTTCGGCCCCAAGCGCCTGCGACCATGCTGCCGCGTCCAGTTTGTCCTCGGCGACAAGCACTTCGACGACCGCTGTCACCTGGGCGTGCCACTGCTCGGCGAACGCAGACTGTCCGTCGCGCTGGCGACGTGCGGCGGGTCCGATCTCAGGCGGGGTCAAGGTAGCTGTCCCACAGATCGATCAACAGGCTGTCGCGGCTGTCGGCAGCTTCCGGCCACAGCCCGGACATCGGAAACCGCACAACGTAAGTCTGCTCCTTGCGAACGTGGCCCTTTGCGGCCTCATCCGGCAGGGCCTGCTTGCCGATCACGCTCTCGATCACCCCGGCCCGGCCCCGCACGTAACCCACCAGCCGGGTGTGCATCGACCCGACATCGCGGCGGCAGACGACGCTGTCGCCGGGCTCGAACCTCGGTTTCGTGTCCCCGGCTGTCCCAAGCGGCGTCGGATCGATGTAATCGAAACCCCGGCGCGCCGCCCGGCCCGCGGTGAACTCCGAAACCTCGGCGACCCCCTCGTCGACCGCCGTCGTCATCATCCCGAGTATCCACTTTTCGAAGTAGTCCAGCCGCAGGTAAAGGTCCGGCGGCAACCGCTCCAGCACATGGCGATACCAGTCCAGTGTCCAGCCGGTCTGATCTTCGCTCAGCTTGCCCATCGACATCATGGCCAGCGCCCAGACACGGGCTTTCCATTCCTCAGCGAACAGGGCCGTGTCATCTTCCGAGACATTCGGTATTGGCCCGAAGCCCTGCGTGCCGCCGAGGTCGTGAACCGTATCCATCACGTGGCCCCCTTCGCCGGAGAAAGATCGCGCACCGTCCCGATCATGGAATTCCGGGTGACCAGACCGGCCAGGTCGTCTTCGGACCAGCCCTCGGTGCCAGAGGGGCGTTCGGGCACCACCATGTAGCGGCGGTCCGAGGTGGAATCCCAGACTTTCAGCTCGATGCCGTCGGCAAGGACGGTCCCGAACTCGGCCAGAACGCCGCGCGGGTCCCTGACGGCACGGGCCCTGTATTCGGTCGATTTGTACCAAGACGGCGACATCCCCAGAATGCCGAGCGGGTAACAGGAACACAGCGTGCAAACGATCAGGTTATGGGTCCGGGGCGTGTTGAACACCGCCACGATCGCGTAGCCGTCAGCGATGCCCGGTATGACCTCCGAGAAGGCCGAGGGCGTATCGGCCGCAAGGCGTTCGGCGAAGTCCGGATCGCTCCAGGCTTTGGCAATCACCCTGGCGCCGTTCATCGGGCCGACGTTTTCCGAATAGTCGTCCAGCCACCTGTCTACGGCATCCTCGGCTAGAAAGCCCTTTTCCACGAGAACGGTCTCAAGCGCCTTCAGGCGAAGCGCCGGCGCCGGCGGAAGATGGCTGTGCAACTCGCGGTGCAGCTTCGCCACCTTTTCGGAATCGTGCGAACTCAAACGCGCCTCCGCTTTCGAAAAACGGGTCGCGCGGTTTCCGGCGACGGGCACCGCATGACCGTCGGAATAGTCAGAGAGGTTAGACTGTTCGCCGATTCGAGTCACCTTCGATGGCGGCGGGGCAATCCGGGAAAGAAAACCTGCCGGGCGACGCCCCGTCCCCTCCCGTACAAAACCCGCGTTGCAAGCGCGCGCGCCAAGCGGTACATGCCCTTCCCAGACCTGTCCGCCACCCTGATCGGAGCGCGCCCATGACCACCCCCCTGCGCCTTGGCATCGCCGGGCTTGGCACCGTCGGCACCGGTGTCGTCAAGATCGTCCGCCAGAAGGCCAATCTGCTGGCCGACCGTGCCGGCCGCCCGATCGCCATCTCCGCCGTCTCGGCCCGGACCCGCGACAAGGATCGCGGCGTCAACATCTCGGCCTATGCCTGGGAGGACGACCCCGTCGCGCTCGCCACGCGCGACGACGTGGACGTGTTCGTCGAACTGATGGGCGGCAGCGACGGACCCGCCAAGGCCGCCACCGAAGCGGCACTCGCCGCCGGAAAGGACGTGGTGACCGCCAACAAGGCGATGCTGGCCCATCACGGACAAGCGCTGGCAGAGGCGGCCGAGAGCGCCGGCGCCGTGCTGCGCTTCGAGGCGGCTGTCGCGGGCGGCATCCCGGTCGTGAAGGCGCTGACCGAGGGGCTGGCGGGCAACGACATCACCCGCGTGATGGGGGTGATGAACGGCACCTGCAACTATATCCTGACGCGGATGCAATCGGCCGGCCTGCCCTATGCGGAGGTCTTCGAGGAAGCCAACCAGCTGGGCTATCTGGAAGCCGACCCCACGCTCGACGTGGGCGGAATCGACGCGGGCCACAAGCTGTCGCTGCTGGCCGCCACGGCCTTCGGCTGTCAGGTTGATTTCGCCTCGGTCGAGTTGGAAGGGATCGAGCGGATCACCATCGCCGACATTCGCCATGCCGCCGACATGGGCTATCGTATCAAGCTTCTGGGCGTGGCGCAGATGACGGGCCGCGGGTTGGAACAGCGCATGTCGCCCTGCCTGGTGCCCAAGAACAGCCCGCTGGGCCAGCTGGAAGGCGGCACCAACATGGTGGTGCTGGAAGGCGATCAGGTGGAACAGATCGTGCTGCGCGGGCCCGGTGCCGGCGAAGGCCCCACCGCAAGCGCGGTGATGGGCGACGTGATCGACATCGCCCGAAACTGCCGGGTCTGCACCTTCGGCGTTCCGGCCGGCACGCTGACCCGCGCCACGCCCGCCAAGACGGCCACGCCCGCCCCCTATTACCTGCGCATGGCGCTCGAGGACAAGCCAGGGGCGCTGGCCAAGGTGGCCACGGTTCTGGGCAATGCCGGCGTTTCGATCGACCGGATGCGCCAGTACCGCCATGCCGACAGCACCGCGCCTGTATTGATCGTCACGCACAAGACCACACGCGACGCGCTGGACGAGGCCCTGGGCGCCATGAGCCGGCTCGACGTGATGGCCGGCACACCCGTTGCGCTGCGCATCGAATCCGTCTGACGCCCGGGCTTGTGCGCGCCCCGGCCCGCCGATAATGCTTTAGGCAACCCAACTCGTTAAGGAGCTTTCATGACCACCGCCGATTTCGACGATGCCCTTCTGTCCCTGGGCTTGGCCCGCGTTTCCGAACAGGCCGCGCTGGCCTGCCGCCCGCTTGTCGGCCGCGGCGACGAGAAGGCCGCCGATCAGGCCGCCGTGAACGCGATGCGCGAGGAACTGGGCAAGCTCGACATCGCCGGCACCGTTGTAATCGGCGAGGGCGAGCGCGACGAGGCTCCGATGCTCTATATCGGCGAGGAGGTGGGCACCGGCAACGGCCCGGCGGTCGATATCGCGCTCGACCCGCTGGAGGGCACGACGATCACCGCCAAGGCCATGCCCAACGCGCTCACGGTGATTTCCATGGCCCCGCGCGGCACCATGCTGCACGCGCCGGATGTCTACATGGACAAGCTCGCCGTGGGCCCGGGTTACCCCGAGGATGTGGTCTCTCTGGACATGAGCCCGGCCGAGCGGGTCGAGGCGCTGGCCAAGGCAAAGGGCTGCCAGCCATCCGAGATCACCGTCTGCGTGCTCGAACGCCCGCGCCATCAGGACATCATCGCCGCGCTTCGGGGCATCGGTGCGGCGATCTATCTGATCGGCGATGGCGACGTGGCGGGCGTCATGCACTGCTCCGACCCCGACACCACCGGCATCGACATGTATATGGGCGCGGGCGGCGCCCCCGAGGGGGTTTTGGCGGCCGGGGCACTGAAATGCCTGGGCGGGCAGATCTGGGGTCGGCTGCTCTTCCGCAACGACGACGAGAAGGGCCGCGCCGACAAGGCCGGCATCGCCGATCTCAACCGTATCTATGCGCGTGACGACATGGTGCGTGACGAGGTGATCTTTGCCGCCACCGGGGTCACCTCGGGCTCGATCCTCTCAGGGCTGAAGCCACGCGGCGGATTTATCGAGACCGAAACCCTGCTGCTCAGGTCGAAGACCGGGGAATGCCGCCGGATGAGCTGCCGCCACAAGCTGACGTGAGCGCCTATCTCGGCATCGAA
>JAUIBJ010000342.1 GCA_030428025.1 Alphaproteobacteria bacterium | reverse complement strand
TGCGCGACCTGCCGGTGATCGTGATCTCTTCCCTGGAGGAGGTCGAGGACAGCGTGCGCGCCATCGAGCTCGGCGCCGAGGATTTCCTTACCAAGCCGTTCAACCCGGTCCTGCTGAAGGCCCGCCTCGGTGCGGGGATCGAGCGCAAACGCCTGCGCGACAAGGAACTGGAGTATATCGACCAGGTTCAGCGGCTTGCGGCGGCCTCGGGCGTGATCGAACGCAAGGATTTCGACCCGGCCCGCCTTGGGCTCGACGACATCGCCGAACGGGACGACCAGCTTGGTAATCTTGCCCGTGTCTTCCTGGAGATGGCAGGCCAAGTCTATCGGCGCGAACAGAACCTGCGCAATCAGATCAACCTGCTGAAGGGCGGGTTTCTCCTGCTCCTGCTGGGGGCGTGCTGGGGCCTGATGCCCTCGTTGTCGCGCATCATCGTGCTGGACGGGCTCAACCCGCTTGGCGCGGCCTTCTGGACGCTGGGGATCAGCGCGGTGATCATGCTTGCGGTCTCGGTTGCGACCGGGCGGTATCCGAAACTCAGCCGCCCCGCGATCCGACGATACCTTGTTCTTGGCCTGTTCGGGAACGCCCTGTCCCAACTGCTGCTGCTTTGGGCCGCGTCCTATGTGCCGGCTATGCTGATCTCCATCATCCTTGCGGCGGAATCCTTCATGGTCTTCCTCATCGCCGCGTCGGTCGGCCTGGAGGCCCCCAGTTTCAAGCGGTTTGTCGGACTGTGCCTTGGATTGGCATGCGTGCTGCTGATCATCGTCCCGGGGCAAGATTCCGTCGGCGGCGGCAACTGGATCTGGATCCTGCTCGCGCTCGGGGTGCCGCTTTGCTATGCTATCGAGGATATTGTCGTGGCGGCCTTGCCGGAGGATGGCGCCGACGCCGTCGCCACCGCCACTGGCACGGTCATCGCCGCGGCACTGATCATGGCGCCTGTCACCCTGTTGTCGGGTAACTTCATTCCGCCGTCTGTCGCGGTGGCCAGCTACGGCTGGGCCTTCGCGCTGATCGCTTCGGTCAGCGCTTTCAGCAGCGTCCTGCTGATCTACACGATCCGTACCACTGGGGCGGTCTTCGCCAGCCAGGCCGGCTATGCCATGACCGCAGCCGGCATCTTCTGGAGCGTGCTGCTGCTCGGCGAAACCATGAGCGTGTGGGTCTGGGCGGCGCTGGCCTGCCTCGTCTCTGGGCTGGCGCTGGTCATGCCCAAGCAGGTGGAAGAAGCAGCCGAGGCGCTTACCGGAGAACAGATTCGTGGACCCTGACCTCACACCGGCACCCGCACGGCGCCCCCGGCGTCGCGCCGTGCCCGGGTGCCTGCGGCGCCGGGGCCCCGGGCGGCGAGGTTATTCGATCTCCAGCGAATCGATTTCGTCACCCCAGTTCCGGACGGTTCTGCCGCTCACCGAGAACTGATCGAGATCGGTCACTTCCAGTGGCCCGATGACGGTGAGCACCGCCTCGCCTGCCGCTTCGCCGCCGGCGCGGAAATCGTCGTCCTCATAGGCGATCACGCGGAAGCCTTCGGGCACGCAGAGCGAATGGAACTCATCTCCGTCTTCTGTCAGGTCGGGGATGCGCGTGCCTCGGCCATAGACACGCCATGCGCCTTGGAAATTCTGATCGTAGTAGAATGTGGGTTGGCCGTTTCGGCATGTGGCCGGCACCTCGGGTGGGGGCAGATCCTGCGACATGTGAAAGCCCCAGCGCGGGGTGGTCTCATCGGGGAAAGTGTCGCCGACCGCATACCAGAAGGTGCCAGCCACATGCATCGCGCCGTCCTTCACCCAGTAGAACCCTTCGTAGCCTTGCCGCGTGCCGCCCGACAGGTTGCGCAGGAAGGTCACGCGCTGGCGATCCGCCTGGCAGCGGCCTTGCGTGATCGAGGTGCGCGCTTCGGTGTCGCTGTTGAAATAGCCGTTGAATTCGTCGCTCTGCGTCGGCAGCAGGTTCATCCGGAATTCGTGGCCGTTGGCCACGACGGTCCAGCTGCCAGAGCTGTTGACGGCCTCACAGGCCAGCGCCGGTTGTGTGAGAGGGAGAAGCGCCAAAACGGCGGCATGGGACAGAAAAGGCCTTTTCATGGATTCGTCCTCGGGTTTGAAGATGGAATGGCGTCGGGGTTAATGCGGCCGCAGTCTATCACGAAATCGCGCAATCAGTGGCGCCGTTTATCCCGGCATGATCGGAACGTCCGATTGACAAGCGCGTGAGCCTGCCATTGCATATCGGCATATTAGGCCCATCTCATAGGCGCGTGATGATCCGAAACAGGAGAGGGGGAAACGCCGGATGAAATACCAGAAGACCGAAGAGGCGATTGCCCGGCTCTCGCCGGAAGAATTTCACGTCACCCAGCGATCGGGCACCGAACGGCCCTTCACCGGCAAGTACAACGATCACAAGGCGGCCGGCATCTATGTCGACATCGTTTCGGGCGAGCCGCTTTTCGCCTCGTCTGACAAGTTCGAATCCGGCTGCGGCTGGCCCAGCTTCACCAAGCCCATCGAGCCCGCGCATGTGACCGAGCACCGCGACGAAACGCTCGGCATGGTGCGGATCGAAGTGCGCTCGAAACACGGCGACAGCCATCTGGGCCATGTCTTTCCCGACGGTCCGCGCGACCAGGGCGGGCTGCGCTATTGCATCAATTCCGCCGCCCTGCGCTTCATCCCCCGCGAGGAGATGGAGGCGGAGGGCTATGGCGATTATCTTGACCAAGTGGAGGATATCCGATGAGCGACGAACGTGCCGTACTGGCCGGAGGCTGTTTCTGGGGCATGCAGGACCTGATCCGCAGGCTGCCGGGGGTGACGTCCACCCGCGTCGGCTATACCGGGGGCGACGTGCCCAACGCCACCTACCGCGACCATGGCACCCATGCCGAGGGGATCGAGATTATCTTCGACCCCGAAACGCTCAGCTACCGCCGGTTGCTCGAATTCTTCTTCCAGATCCACGACCCGACCACGCTGAACCGTCAGGGCAATGATATGGGCATGGCCTACCGCTCGGCGATCTACTATGTCGACGAGGCCCAGCGGCAGACCGCGCTGGACACCATCGCCGATGTCGAGGCCAGCGGGTTGTGGCCCGGCAAGGTCGTGACCGAGGTGGAGCCGGTGGGCGATTTCTGGGAGGCCGAACCCGAGCATCAGGACTACCTGCAGCGCTTTCCGGGCGGCTATACCTGCCATTTCCCGCGCCCCGACTGGGTGCTGCCCCGGCGCGAGGCGGCCGAATAGGGCGTGCCGCCCCGGCACCATGCCGTCATCGGTGACGGGGCCACGGCGGCGGAGCTTGCCGGCACCGCGCCGCTTCGGGCCGGCGACCGGCTGACGGTGATCGGGCCCGGCGCCCTTGGCCGGGGTCTGGCCTATCGCGATTCCGGCGCGGTGCCGTGGCGCGATGCCTTTCTGCTCAATTCCCCGGCCGAGGCGGTCGACCCGGAGTTTCCCGGTTGGCTGGCCGCCCGCTGGGGCGAGGTGGCCGCGCGCATGTCCGGGCAGCGACCCGACTGGCTGGGCTTCGACGCACCGGCGCTTGCGGCGCGGGACTACGGCGCGCTTTTCCTGCCAAGGGCGATCTACGGCGATTTCCTGGAAGCGCGGGCAACGGCAATGCTGCGCGGCTTGAGCGCGCGCGGCGTGACGGTGGGGCGCGTGACAGATATGGCCGTGAGGCTGGAGCGGGCCGGGGCCGGCTTGCGCATCCGGCTTGCCGGCGGCGGGGCAATCGAGGCCGACAGCGTCGATCTTGCGCCGGGTGGTCCGGGGCCGTGCGGCTTGGGCAACGACACCGTCGTCATACCGACGCTTTACGGACACGAAACCGACATCGCAAAACGCCTGCGGCCGGGGCAGGAGGTCGTCTGCATCGGTGCCAATGCCGCGATGCTGGATGTGCTGCGGCTGGCGCAGACAGTGTTGGAGGAAGCGGATATCCGGCTGGCGGCGGTCACGCCGACCGGGCTGCTTGCGGAACCGCTGATCCCCACCCGGCCGCGAACTGCCCCGCCGGTGCCTGCCTTGGGCGGGCCCTATAGGACGGCCGAGGCGCTGTTGCAGGCGCTCGACCGGGAAATCGCGCGGTTCCGGGCCGAAGGGACCGGCATGATGGCGCTGCGCAAGGGGTTCAAGGCAGCCATTACCGCGCAGGGGCTGGAGGCGCTTCTGCCGCCGCTCGAGGAACGCCGGCGGATCGGCGACCGGATCGAGCGGCGCTTTCGCCGCGGCACCTGGAACAGCATCGCCGATTTCCACCGGCTCCGGCGGGCGGGGCAGGTGCGGCTGATCGCCGGGCGGGTCGACAGGGTGTCGAGTCACAAGGACGGCGTGGTGGAGCTTTGTCTCTCCAGTGGCCAGCGCCTTTCTGCGCCGTTGGCCGTCAACTGTTCGGGCACCACCGGCCCGTTCGACCCGCTGACGGAAGACCTGATCGCCAGAGGCTGGCTGCGATCCGGCCCCACCGGCCCGCGCGTCGGCCCGGGGCTGGAAGGGGAACGGCCCGGCTTTCGCTATCTCTCGCCCGCGGTGGCGGAGGTGGGCGAGCGCGTGCTGCCCTTCCCTCTGTACGACATGGCCGACCTGCGCGCCCTGGTCCGGCAGGCCAACGGCGCCGCCTGACCGGGCATTTTGCCCGTCCTTCGCCCGCCGGCCCGCCGGTTTTCGCGGCCCTTGCCCAAAAACTTTGAAACCGGGGTCGCGACTTGTCCTCGTTTCGCCTTATCATGATCGGCACAGACAATGGGAGGTACGAGAATGCAGAAGATCTTTGGAACCGGCCTTGCCGCCGCCATGACCCTTGCCTTCGCCGGAGAGGCGCTGGCCACGGAATGGAAC
>JAUIBJ010000341.1 GCA_030428025.1 Alphaproteobacteria bacterium | reverse complement strand
CAGCGCCTCGACATCCGCGCCCCGCCCGCGATAGGTCTTGCAGACGCCATGCAGATGAATGCCTTGGTGCTGTTGCGTTATGACTCTATCGTGATGCATCAGACCTCCTCGAGAAGCGTCGTGTCGAACATCTCGCGCGTGCCGTTGATGCCGACGGCCTTCAGGGCCTCAAGGTTTTTTTCGATTGCTTCCTCGGACATCGAAAAGATCCCTTCGGACGCCACCATCAGGTCTTTCTGGGCTTGGTTGAAGTATATCTCGTTGTCGACGGTGCGACCCGTGCCCTTGAACCAGCTGCCTTCCCACTGCGGTGGGTATGCTGCCGGGTCGGCCAGGTTCTCGTCCCACCCGCGGCGGCTCGCGCGAAGCCACGCGACCAGCTCCGCCCGTTTCGAGGCAAGTGTCTCCTCAGTGACGACGACCGTGTCATTGAACAGGGTCACGCCGTAGTCATACAGGAGGAACGATTGCGCCTCTTCTCCCAACTGGCCGATCGTGTAGGGCACGTTGGTGGTGAAATCGAGCGAGGCGTCGATTTCACCGCGCACCAGCGGCGTCGGATCATAGGCATAGGGCACGATATTGACCGCGTTGCGATCAATACCGTTGAGATTTAGAAGCGCCTCGACAGTGACGGTGTTTACCGGCGGCACGGCAATGGTCTTGCCAACCAGATCCGCCGGCGAATTGACGGGGTTCTTCTTCAACGAGACGATACCGATCGGGTTCTTCTGATATTGCGCGCCTATGACTTTGAACTTGGCGCCCTGTTCGGAAATCGCGCGTATCGTGGTATCGGGCGTCGTCAGCGCCAGATCCGCACGGCCGGCGATAATCGTGCTTTCCGGAATGACATCGGGGCCGCCGGAAAGATAGGTCAGATCCAATCCTTCCTCGGCGTAATAGCCCTTGTCCAAAGCCAGAAAGTAACCTGCGAACTCGGCGTCGTTGATCCAGGCGGCCTGCATGGTCAGCGGTGTCGCCGCCATCATCCTGCCGGGCAACCCGGTGGCCGCGGTGGCTGCGGCAGCCTTGATAAACGTTCTGCGGTTTAGTGATAGCGGCATTTGTTCCTCCCTTAACTGGCAAGCCCCGGTTGCGGCCCCTTACTCTGCTGGCGCCAGCCCCTGTATGGCGCGCAGTTCCCGAAGCGGCGGGGTATCTTCGATCTGCTTGGGGTCGAGCAGATCCCAAATCACGCCCCGCGGCCGTTTGGCCCGGCGCTCGATCGTGTGCAGCGCGCTCGGAGTTGCGATGTAGTCGACCAGAATATCGGTCGGGCTCGGGTGCAGTTTTTCCTGCACGACCTGGCAGTCATGAACCGCCGCGACCACGGGGGTATCTTCCCCGACCAGGCCGAGGTCGGTGAACATGCCCCACTCCAGATCGAAGAAGCCGTGCCCCTTCCCGAAACGAACGCCGTCAACCGAAACAGCCGAAGCGCCCGTGACGAGAAAATCGATCCTGCCACGCCGGGCGACCTCTTCCAGCGAAATCGGCACCCCGAAATGCTCCATCCCGTCAAGCCAGGCGGCGTAAAGCTCGTGCCCCTTCGGAACTTTGCCGGGTTCGACATAGAGGAATCCACGGTAAATGCCGTAGGTCGACATGAAGAATGGCTTGCCCATCTCGATCAGCTGTCGGCGCAGGTCCACAAGGCAGTTGTCGGGCGTGATAAACAGAAATTCCGCATCCTTGCAGGCCTGCATGTCCAGAATGCGATTGGTCGCGATTTCCGAGCCTTCGAAGTCCGGGATCACTTCGGCAAAGTTTTTGTCAAACCGCGTATCGGGCTTGGCCACGCCCTTCAGCTTGCTCCAGATTTGCTGGCGGATGATATTTGATTTTGTCACGCTACACCCCTACTGTTTCAGAGTTCTGTTTCATTGTTTCAAGTGATGTTCCAGTGTTTCAGGATAGTGAAACTTGCGTTTCATTTGGTCAAGAAAAATTTTAACTGGCTGAAAGAAATCGAAAATGTCAACGAGACTGTCCCTGAGAATTCAAGAGAGGATCAACCGGCTGACGAAGAGTGAGCAGAAGTTAGCCCGAGTGATTCTCGAGTCTCCAGCGCTTATTGAAACACACACGGCAACAGAATTGGCTGGCATCGCCGAAGTGTCGAAAGCAACCACTGCGCGGTTCTTCCGCGCGCTTGGCTATGCCGATTTCGAGGAAGTCAAGCTTCAGGCCCGCGAGGAGAGGAACCGAACTCAGCCATATAGCTATTCTCTTTCAGCGACGGGCAGCACTGTTCTTGGCAGAAAGATCAGCGAACATCTGGAACTGGAACTGCACAACATCACCCGGACGTTTGAAGAGATGGCGCCCGATGTCCTTCGCGACGCATCGCGCATGATAGCCGATGCACCTCGGGTCTGGTTTTTGGGGCTTGGTGCCGATGGATGGTTCGCCCGCTATGCCCGGATGACGTTCTCGCGCCTGCGCCACAATGTAAACATACTGGGAACATGCGACGGTTCGCTGGCCGAGGATCTGGCAATGCTGGGGCCGCGCGATGTTCTTGTTGCCATGGCGCAAGGACCGCAATCGAAAGAGCTGAAGGCGATCTTGTCATATGCTCGCACGACCCGCGCCAAGATCATCATGATCACCGACCATGGCAACCTCGGCCAGGCAAAACGGTTCTCGGATCTCGTGCTGCGCTGCCATATCGCAAACTACGGCCTCATCGCCACCCACACCACCATGATCAGCCTATTGCGGCTGATGGCGGTATCCTACGTCGGTCACGTCGGTGAAACGGCTGTGCAACGTGCCGGGCTGATCGACGATATCAACGAAGAGTTGGAAATCATCGGATAGCGAACGGCTCGGCAAACGATCAATGCAGGCAAGGCCGGGAAACAACCTGGGGCACAAATGATCATGTTGTATTGACGGCGGAAAAGCCGAGAGCCGGGCGCGGAAACCAGTGCCGGTGCCCCTACGCCAAAGGGGCTGACAGGACCCGCCTTCATCATCTCGCCGGCGAACCGCGCGAACCGCCGATTCCTCACGCAAAGAGCCGCTTGCTGTGCCGTGCGATATGCTCGATGAACAGGCGCACCTTCGGATCCTGCAGCTTCTTGTGCGGATAGAGGCAGCCAAAGATCGTCGGCATCGGCGGCGTGTCGGGCAGCACCTCCACCAGCCGGCCCTGCTCCAGTTGCTCCCGCACGTCAAAGCGTGGTTTGTTAACGATACCTGCGCCCGCCAGCGCCCAGTCGGTCAGCACGTCGCCGTCATCCGCGTCATACCTGCCCCGCACCTCGAGCCGGCGCGGCCCCATATCCGTGCGCAGCGTCCAGAAATACTCGGGTGATCGGGGATAGCGCAGCAACAGGCAGTTATGCGCCCCGTCCAGCAGATCGTCGGGTGTCTGCGGCACGCCGACTCGCGACAGGTAGTCCGGCGCAGCACACAGTACGCGGTCGCAATCCGCGAATTTCCGCAGCTTCATCGTGGAATCGCCGGGGTCGCCCACGAAAAACGCGATGTCGAGCCCGTCGGCCATGATATCCACCTTCCGATCCGACAGCCGCATGCGAATCTCGGTTTCCGGGTAGCGCTCAGAGAAATCCGGCACCAGCGGCGCAACGATCCTGCGCCCGACACCGAGCGGCGCGGTAATGCGGACCGCGCCCCTTGGCGCTTCCGAAAAGCTCGCCACGCGCGCCTCGGCATGGTCGAGCGCCTGCAGAACCGCCCTGGCCTCCTCGTAGAAAACCGTGCCCGCCTCGGTCGGCGTCATCGACCGCGTGGTCCGGTTAAACAGCCGCACGCCCAGATGTTTCTCCAGCTCTTTCAGCCGCTTGCTGGCCACCGCCGGCGTCAGGCGCAGGTCGCGCCCGCCCGAGGTGATGCTGCCCAACTCCATCACCCTGACAAACACCCGCAGGCTCTCGATATATGACATGCGCCCCTCCCGTCGCGAAAGAGACTGCGTCACCGCTCGTCATTTTTCAACGATCTGTTGAAAGTATTTGCCGTTTACAGCAGTTAACAGCGTCAATTGTCAGGTCTATGCTCGTCCCCATCGCTGACTCATGCGCCGGAGGGCGGGGAGACCATCATGACGCATCGCACCGACATCCGCTTTGTCCTCAACGGCAAGGACATCTCCATTCCCGATGTCGCGGCCGACCAGACATTGCTCGACTTCCTGCGGCTCGACCGCCGCCTGACCGGCACCAAGGAAGGCTGCGCCGAGGGCGATTGCGGTGCCTGCACCGTGCTCGTCGGGCGCCTGTCCGGCACTGGATTGCACTATGAACCGGTCAACGCCTGCATCCGCTTCCTTGCCTCTGTCGATGGCTGCCACGTCGTCACCGTCGAGCATCTGTCCGGCCCCGAAGGCCGCCTGCACCCGGTGCAGCAGGCGATGGTCGACCATCACGGCAGTCAGTGTGGCTTTTGCACGCCGGGCTTCGTCATGTCGCTCTACGCGCTTTGGATGCAGACACCGGAACCCACGGTCACGCAGGTCGAAACCGCCCTGCAAGGCAATCTATGCCGCTGCACCGGCTACGAACCGATCATACGCGCCGCCGTCGCGGTCAGCCGCTATGGCACCCCCGCTTCCGATCACCTGAACGCCGAACGCGACGCGATGACCGCACGCCTGACTGCACTCAGAGACGGCAAGCGCGTCGTCACCGGCCCCGAGGGCAACCGCGCTATCCTGCCCGCCAGCGTCGACGATCTCGCCGATTGCCTGCTGGCCTGCCCCGACGCCACCATCGTCGCGGGTGCAACCGATGTCGGCCTCTGGGTCACCAAGTTCCTGCGCAAGATCGGACCCGCCATCTTCACCGGCCATCTCGACGCGCTGAAATCCGTCACGAAACAGGATTCGTCCC
>JAUIBJ010000340.1 GCA_030428025.1 Alphaproteobacteria bacterium | reverse complement strand
TATGTTCCAACCTGAGGGGGGTGCCCATGGCCACCGTCACACTGATCACCGATGAAGAGGCCAGCGCCGAGGTGCGCGCGGTCTTCGACGACATCCGCGCCACCCGCGGCACCGATTTCATCAACAATTTCTGGCGCGCGCTGGCGCACGATCCGGCGCAGCTGCGCGCCACATGGGAACAGCTGAAATCGGTGATGGGCCCCGGCGCGCTCGACCCGATGGTGAAGGAGCTGGTCTATATCGCCGTCTCGGCCGCCAATTCCTGCGATTACTGCGTGCATTCCCACACCGCCGCCGCCCGCGCCAAGGGCATGACCGAGGCGCAATATGCCGAGCTATTGCGCGTGATCGGCATGGCCAGCCAGACCAACGCCGTCGTCAACGCGATGCAGGTGCCGGTGGACGAGAAGTTCAAGGCATGAGACGGTTCGCAGGTCCCGCCTTGCTTCTCCTGGCCACGCTCGGGCTGGCTATGCCGGCCCTGGCCGAACCGAAACTGCGCCCCGCAGACCGCGACAGGCTGATGCAGCTCGACGCGCATCTGGGCGCGGCGCTACGGGTGGCGCTGGCCAAGGGGGCGGCCACCGATATCGCCCTTGTGGAACGGACGATGCGGGGCGTGGCACAGCCCGGGGCCGATCCTGCGGGCAACTGGAACTGCCGGGTGATCAAGCTTGGCGGCTTATCCGATCTTGTCGCCTATCCCAACTTCTCTTGCCGGATCACCGCCGGGGATGACGGTCAATGGCGAATCGAAAAACTGACCGGTTCGCAGCTTTTTCGTGGCACGTTGACGCGAACCGATGAGGGTCTGCTCTATCGCGGCGTGGGATTCGTGGGCGACAGCCCGGCACGCCTCTATGACAAGATGCCGCCCGAGGATCAGACCCCGCTCGAGCCCAACCAGACCACCGCCGAGGTGGGCTATTTCGAACAGACCGGTCCCAACAGCGCTCGTCTTCTGCTGCCCGATCCGATCCTGGAAAGCCGGTTCGACCTGTTCTATTTTACACGCTAAGACAGGCGCCCCGGCGCCTCAGCCGGCCTTGTCCAGCGGTTCCTCGACCACCGTCAGACCCGGCAGCGCCTCGCCCATCAACTCGTCGATGAGATGACTGAGAAGCTGGGCGCGGCCCGAGACCCCCGCCTTGCGATAGATCGCGGCGCTCTGCGCCTTGACCGTCCCGGCCGAGGTGTTGCGCAGCGCGGCGATTTCCGCCACCGACAGCCCCTTGACCGAAAACAGCGCCACGTCCCGTTCCGCCGGGGTCAGCCCCCATTGATCAAAGCGTTCCTCCAGAACCGCCATGAAGGCCCCCGAAGCCAGGCGCAGATCGGCCTCGGCCTTGCGCTGACGCCGGACCGAGAGGACCAGAAGCCGGGCGGTGACGACCACGCCGATCACCAGGCCCAGGCCGGCACCCAACTCGATCAGTTCGTAAAGCTGCCAACTGATCGGCCGGACCCTGAGGCCCAGCAGGTTTGCCACGATGTCGTAGAGGAAGAAGACGGCACAGGCGAACTGCACCGCAAAGAGCATGATATAGCCCAGCCGTTCCCTCACGCGGCGACCGCTCCGGGCTCAGTCGTCATCGCCGTCATCGTCACTGTCCAGAAGATAGCCCTCGTCGCGGTCGCCCCTGCCCCGCCCGCGACCCCGGCCCTTGCCGCTGTCATCATCGTCATCGTCGTCGATCTCGGTCCAGTAATCGCGCAGGATCGCCCCGGTAGAAGGGTTCAGCACGATCTCGCGCAGGGTGTCGTCCTCGATGGCGACGATGCGCACCCGACCCAGAAGCGTCCGGCTTACCTCGATCTCCTCGAACCCCTGCTCGCGCAATTGCCGCACGATCCTGTCCTCGGCGGTCTGGGCCGCTGCGGGCACAGCCAGCAGCGCCAGCAGGCAGTACAGGATCGCACGCGACTTGCGGGTCTTCATTCGCATCTCTCCGGGCGGGCGGGCCGAAACGGCGCGCCCTCCGCAGCAAATATACAAAGACCGTCCCGCGAACACTGCATTCCGGGTTTATACGGCGCGAAATAAACCAGGGTTTATGCCCGGCTTTCCGGCTCAGTCGTCCTCGTCCATGCCGAAGCCCAGATGCTTGGCCACGGTGAAGATGTCCTTGTCGCCGCGCCCACACATGTTCATGCAGATCAGGTGATCGGCGGGCAGGTCGGGGGCGATCTTCATCACATGGGCCAGCGCATGGCAGGGCTCGAGCGCGGGGATGATCCCCTCCTTCTCGCAGGATAGCTGAAACGCCTCCAGCGCCTCCTTGTCAGTGATCGAGACGTACTGCGCCCGGCCGCTCTCGTGCAGCCAGCTGTGTTCGGGCCCGATGCCGGGGTAGTCGAGACCCGCCGAGATCGAGTAACCTTCAAGGATCTGCCCGTCATCATCCTGCAACAGGTAGGTGCGGTTGCCGTGCAGCACGCCGGGCCGCCCGCCGGTGAGCGAGGCGCAATGCTCCATCTTCTCGTTGACGCCCTTGCCCCCCGCTTCGACGCCGATGATGCGCACCTCCTTATCGTCAAGGAAGGGATAGAACAGGCCCATCGCGTTCGACCCGCCGCCGATTGCGGCGATGATCGTGTCGGGCAGCCGGCCCTCGGCGGCCTGCATCTGTTCCTTGGCTTCCTTGCCGATGATCGACTGGAAGTCGCGCACCATCGCCGGATAGGGGTGCGGGCCCGCCACGGTGCCGATGCAGTAGAAGGTGTCGCGCACATTCGTCACCCAGTCGCGCAGCGCGTCGTTCATCGCGTCCTTGAGCGTGCCCCGGCCAGAGGTGACCGGCACCACCTCGGCGCCCAGCAGCTTCATGCGGAAGACATTGGGCTTCTGCCGCTCGACGTCATGCGCCCCCATGTAGACGATGCATTTCAGCCCGAACTTTGCACAGACGGTGGCGGTGGCCACCCCGTGCTGGCCCGCCCCCGTCTCGGCGATGATCCGCGTCTTGCCCATGCGGCGCGCCAGCAGGATCTGCCCCAGCACATTGTTGATCTTGTGCGCGCCGGTATGGTTCAACTCGTCGCGTTTGAGATAGATCTTGGCACCCCCGAGGTGCTCGGTCAGCCCGGCGGCGTAATAGAGCGGGCTGGGCCGGCCCACGTAGTGGGTCCAGAGATCCTGCATCTCGTCCCAGAAGGACTGATCGGTCTTGGCCTTTTCGTATTCCTCTTCCAGGTGAAGGATAAGCGGCATCAGCGTTTCCGACACGAAGCGCCCGCCGAATTTGCCGAACCGGCCCTTTTCGTCGGGCCCGGTCATGAAGGAGTTGAAAAGGTCGTTCATGGTCTGGCTTCCCCTTGTCTCACCGCGTTTGAATATGGGACGCGACAGGGATTTTCCAGAGGAATCCGGCCGCGCCAACCGCAGGCTGCCGATCCGGTGTCACAACCCGCCCCAGCCCTTCTTCTCGCCGCAAGTATCCCGGGGAAGACGCAACGAGGGCAGCGCCCCCTGCCTCGTCGAATAGCGGGCGTAGATCGCGGCGCGGGACACGGGGCGGTCCTCCGGGTCGGTTCGTTGGGGCAGTTTGCCGGGTTGGCCGCCTCCGAAAATCGCCGGGCGGCGGCGCGGCCGAGCAGGCGATGGGAGACGTCACCCTCATGATCTCATACGCGACAGGTTTCTGGCAGAAAGCGTGGGATCTCTCGACATCAAAGGGTTCATTGCCCCGGTGCAGGCCTGGCGAGTACCGCGGGAAAACAGCCTCGAGAGCCGGTTCGAAGCCGAGACCCTCGACCCGGTGCTCCCCACGATCGGACGCGACCACGAGCCTGGGCTGATCATGGAGCGCTGGCATGGGGCGACCTCGGGTGAAGGACAGATGAGCGTTCGGATCGGCGAGGCCGGAATCGGCAAATCGCGCCTGACCCGCGCTGTGATCGACGAAATCGCGACGCAGGATCATTACCGGATCAACTACCACTGCTTTCCCTACCACATGGATTCGAGCTTTTACCCGGTGATCCGGCAACTTTCGCACGCCATGGGCATTCTGGATACGGACACACCCGTGGAAAACTCGGTAAACTGCGCGCGGCGAACCCGGCGACATCGCAGAACTTCTGCAAATACCATCCGACGCCGCAAGAAAAACGCCGGGCCCATCGCCGCAGAAACTGCTGTTCGAGATCATGGAACAAACCGGAGGGGAGATACAGGCCTTATCCCGCGAGAAGCCGGTTCTTGTCGTGGTTGAAGAGGCCCATTGGAGCGATGCCTCGACGCTGGCCATGATCGAGGCCTGCCTCGACAAGATCGTCAAAGAACGTGTGATGATCCTGATCACCGGACGGCCGACCTTCCAACATGGTTTTGGTGGGCATCCGATGGTCTCCAAGCTGACACTGAATCGGCTGGGTTCGAAGCAGATCGAGGGCGTTCTGGCCAAAATTACCATAGGTAAGACACTGCCCGAGGAACTCGGTCGCTGAGATCATCGGCCGTAGCGCGCGCGCGAAGTCAACGAAGAAATGCGGCGACTGGCGGAGGACCATAGCATGGCGCTGTGGCAAGACTTCGTCGCGATTCATGACGCGGTTTTCGCCTGCCTGACCGACGAGGTCGACGCGTCAGAGCGCCTGGATGCAGCCCTTGAGGAATATAGGAGCAAGGGCTGCTGGCTTACCGCCCAGTCGGGTCGTCGGTCACGGCCCAACGCCGTCGTTCATCGGGCGCCGGCGCCGCGCCGCATCTTCACTATGACGGACACGGCCGCAAAATTTCAGAATGGCGCGACCTTTGGATGGCTGGTGTGCTGGCCCCGGCCACCAGATCCAGATTCAGATCTGGTGAACCTGCATAATGGCCTCGGATCCACATTGCGGACCAGTCGATCAACTCGTCAGCCATGTTG
>JAUIBJ010000339.1 GCA_030428025.1 Alphaproteobacteria bacterium | reverse complement strand
GCGTGACGGCCTGTTCTGCGCACGCATCTTCGGTCCGATCAAGGATTACGAATGCCTGTGCGGCAAATACAAGCGGATGAAATACCGCGGCGTCGTCTGCGAGAAATGCGGTGTCGAGGTCACGCTTCAGAAGGTCCGGCGCGAGCGCATGGGCCATATCGAATTGGCCGCCCCCTGCGCCCATATCTGGTTCCTGAAATCGCTGCCCTCGCGCATCGGTCTCATGCTCGACATGACGCTGCGTGATCTTGAGCGCGTGCTTTACTTCGAGAACTACGTGGTGATCGAGCCGGGCCTGACCGATCTGACCTATGGCCAGATGCTCACCGAAGAAGAGTTCATGGACGCCCAGGACGCCTATGGCATGGATGCGTTCACCGCCAATATCGGCGCCGAGGCGATCCGCGAGATGCTGCAGAACATCGACCTCGAAGGCGAGGCCGAGCAGCTGCGCGCCGATCTGGCCGAGGCTACCGGCGAACTCAAGCCGAAGAAGATCATCAAGCGGCTGAAGGTCGTGGAAAGCTTCATCGAATCCGGCAACCGCCCGGAATGGATGGTCATGACCGTGATCCCGGTGATCCCGCCGGAACTGCGCCCGCTGGTGCCGCTCGATGGCGGCCGCTTCGCGACGTCGGATCTCAACGACCTCTACCGCCGCGTCATCAACCGGAACAACCGCCTCAAGCGGCTGATCGAACTTCGCGCGCCGGATATCATCGTGCGCAACGAAAAGCGGATGCTGCAAGAGTCCGTTGACGCGCTTTTCGACAACGGCCGTCGCGGCCGGGTCATCACCGGCGCCAACAAGCGCCCGCTGAAGTCGCTCTCCGACATGCTCAAGGGCAAGCAGGGCCGCTTCCGCCAGAACCTTCTGGGCAAGCGGGTCGACTTCTCGGGCCGGTCTGTCATCGTGACGGGCCCGGAACTCAAGCTGCACCAGTGCGGCCTGCCCAAGAAGATGGCGCTCGAACTGTTCAAGCCGTTCATCTATTCGCGGCTCGAAGCCAAGGGCATGTCGTCCACGGTGAAACAGGCCAAGAAGCTGGTCGAGAAGGAGCGGCCGGAGGTCTGGGACATCCTCGACGAGGTGATCCGCGAACATCCCGTGCTGCTGAACCGCGCACCGACGCTGCACCGCCTCGGCATTCAGGCCTTCGAGCCCACGCTGATCGAGGGCAAGGCCATTCAGCTGCACCCGCTGGTCTGCTCGGCCTTCAACGCCGACTTCGATGGCGACCAGATGGCGGTGCACGTGCCGCTGTCGCTGGAAGCCCAGCTCGAGGCGCGCGTGCTGATGATGTCGACGAACAACGTTCTGTCGCCGGCCAACGGTGCGCCGATCATCGTGCCCTCGCAGGACATGGTTCTGGGCCTTTACTACACCTCGATCCTGCGCGCCGGCATGAAGGGGGAAGGCATGGTCTTTTCCTCAATCGAGGAGGTGCAGCACGCGCTCGACGCGGGCGAAGTGCATCTGCATGCCAAGATCACTGCGCGCGTCAAGCAGGTCGACGAGGAAGGCAACGAAGTGATGAAGCGGTTCGAGACCACGCCCGGCCGGGTGCGGATCGGAGCGCTTCTGCCGCTCAATGCGAAGGCGCCTTTCGAACTGGTCAACAAGCTTCTGCGCAAGAAGGAGGTGCAGCAGGTCATCGACACCGTCTACCGCTACTGCGGTCAGAAGGAGAGCGTGATCTTCTGCGACCAGATCATGGGCATGGGCTTCAAGGAAGCGTTTCGCGCCGGTATCAGCTTCGGCAAGGACGACATGGTCATTCCCGAGTCGAAATGGACCATCGTCGAGGAGACCCGCGAACAAGTGAAGGGCTTCGAACAGCAGTACATGGACGGCCTGATCACCCAGGGCGAGAAGTACAACAAGGTGGTCGACGCCTGGTCGAAATGCAACGATCAGGTTACCGAGGCGATGATGTCGACGATCTCTGCCGAAATCACCGATGAAAGCGGCGCCGTGCAGGAGCCCAACAGCGTCTATATGATGGCGCATTCGGGCGCGCGGGGTTCGGTCACGCAGATGAAGCAGCTGGGCGGCATGCGCGGCCTTATGGCCAAGCCCAATGGCGACATTATCGAGACGCCGATCATCTCGAACTTCAAGGAAGGTCTGACCGTGCTGGAGTATTTCAACTCCACCCACGGCGCCCGGAAGGGTCTGTCGGACACCGCGCTCAAGACGGCGAACTCGGGCTACCTGACCCGCCGTCTGGTGGACGTGGCGCAGGACTGCATCGTGCGTGAGCACGATTGCGGCACCGAACGCGCGATCACCGCCGAGGCAGCCGTCAATGACGGCGAGGTCGTGGCCTCGCTCGCCGAACGCGTGCTGGGCCGGGTCGCCGCCGAGGACATCGTCAATCCCACCGATGGCGAGGTTATCGTCGCCACCGGCCAGTTGATCGACGAACGCCTCTCCGACGCCATCGACGTGGCCGCGGTGCAGACGGCGCGCATCCGCTCACCCCTGACCTGCGAGGCCGAGGACGGGGTCTGTGCCATGTGCTACGGCCGCGACCTGGCGCGCGGCACCATGGTCAACACCGGCGAAGCGGTGGGCATCATCGCTGCTCAGTCGATCGGCGAACCCGGCACCCAGCTGACGATGCGGACCTTCCACATCGGCGGCGTCGCCACCGGCGGTCAGCAGAGCTTCCTCGAGGCCAGTCAGGCCGGGACCGTGTCCTTCGAAGCGGCGCAGACGCTTGAGAACTCGGCCGGCGAAACCCTGGTCATGGGCCGCAACATGAAGCTGCGGATCATGGGCGAGAACGATGCGGAACTGGCCAGCCACAAGATCGGCTACGGTTCCAAGCTCTTCGTCAAGGAAGGGGCTACGGTATCGCGGGGCGACAAGCTCTTCGAGTGGGATCCCTATACCCTGCCGATCCTGGCCGAGAAGAGCGGCATTGCGCGCTTTGTTGACCTCACCACCGGGGTCTCGGTCCGCGAGGTGACCGACGATGCCACCGGCATGACCCAGAAGATCGTTTCCGACTGGCGCGCTGCGCCCAAGGGCAACGAGCTCAAGCCCGAGATCCTGATCGCGGATGCCGAGGGAGAACCGGTGCGCAACGAGGCCGGTCATCCGGTGACCTATCCGATGTCGGTCGACGCCATCCTGTCGATCGAGGACGGGCAGGACGTACATGCCGGTGACGTGGTCGCCCGTATCCCGCGCGAAGGCGCCAAGACCAAGGACATCACCGGCGGTCTGCCGCGGGTGGCCGAGCTTTTCGAGGCGCGGCGTCCGAAGGATCACGCCATCATCGCCGAGATCGACGGCTATGTCCGCTATGGCCGCGACTACAAGAACAAGCGCCGGATCAGCATCGAACCGGCCGACGAGTCCATGGAGCCGGTCGAATACATGGTGCCCAAGGGCAAGCACATCCCCGTTCAGGAAGGGGATTATGTGCAGAAGGGCGACTATATCATGGACGGCAACCCCGCCCCCCACGACATCCTGTCGATCATGGGGGTCGAGGCGCTGGCCGATTACATGATCAACGAGGTGCAGGAGGTCTATCGTCTGCAAGGCGTGAAGATCAACGACAAGCACATCGAGGTGGTCGTCCGCCAGATGCTTCAGAAGTGGGAAATCCTCGACAGCGGGGACACCACGCTTCTGAAGGGCGAGCATGTGGACAAGGCCGAGTTCGACGCGGCGAACGAGAAGGTGATCGCCAGGGGCAAGCGCCCGGCACAGGGCGAACCGATCCTGCTGGGGATCACCAAGGCGTCGCTGCAGACGCGGTCGTTCATCTCTGCGGCGTCGTTCCAGGAAACCACCCGCGTGCTGACCGAAGCCGCTGTGCAGGGCAAGCGCGACAAGCTGGTGGGCCTGAAGGAGAACGTGATCGTCGGCCGCCTGATCCCGGCGGGCACCGGCGGGGCGACGCTGAAGGTGCGCCAGATCGCGCAGAACCGCGACAACGTGGTGATCGAGGCGCGCCGCGAAGAGGCCGAAGCGGCCGCCGCGCTGGCCGCACCGATGGACGATGTGGTGGGCGGCGACGAGTTCGACAATTTCGTCGAGACGCCCGAAAGCCGCGAAGAGTAACTCGCGGATCGCAAATCAGAAGAAGAGGCCCCGCCAACCGGCGGGGCCGTTTCATTTGCGGATGGCTGTTTGAGCCCAACCTGCTCATTCGTCAGGTCGCAGCGAATGGCCGGTCCGGTGCCCAAACTCTGCGCCATCCATCATCTACCGATGTTCTTCCGGCACCCAGTCTTCGGCATCGTTGTTCCAGAACTTGTTGGGATTGTCCTCGTCAGTTCCCCTGATATGGAGTGTCCGCACGCAGGTCTCCACGAAGATGACCGGCTCTTCGTAGGGATGCGATGCATAGATGCTCTTGAGAACCTCCACAGCGTTGGCTTCATCGCTGCCCAGAAAGAAGGAGAGCTCAACGCAGGGCACGTCGATCACCTTGTCGGTCGCCGCGTTGCGCCCGCTCCCCAGGGATCTGAACCGCTGGCTTCCCGGTGCGGTCCAATAGGTGACGCAATCGTAGTCGCCGTATTTAAGGGAGTCCTTGGCCAGGACGGCGTCAACGATTAATTGCGCGTGTGTGCCGGGCACCTGGACGGTGATCCGCAGACCGTTTTCGGGAACGAACCTGTCGTTGTCGAGCTTGGGCAACGCCATGAGTACCTCCAGCAGCATTTATGCCGGGATAGCTCAAAATTGGCATCGCCCTGGGACAGAACGGTTCGTCAATGACCGAAACGTCAGGCGCCGCGGCAGTCATCAATCACTTTTCTGCTCAGACCGAACCAATGTTCGAGCGCACTGAACCCATCATCGGTGACTGTCAGGGCACGGCTGCCTGTCCGGCGCTCAATCCAACGTGTTTCCAGTGAC
>JAUIBJ010000338.1 GCA_030428025.1 Alphaproteobacteria bacterium | reverse complement strand
CTCCTCCATCCCCAGCCGCGCCTCCCTCATTAAATATTGCTCCAGATGGAACTATATATGTCCATCTGGAGCAATCCCCCTTTTTCTCCTAACCTAGCAGGTCAGGAGGCCGCGGTCATGCTCAAGCTGATGGACATACTCGATGCGACGCCGATTCCGGTGACCTACCGGATGGCCTTCATCATCAATTTCTACCGGGAGCCTCTGATCAGGCGGATGGAGCGGGATACCGGGCTGATCCGGCCGGAACTGACGGTACTGATCTGCCTGAGCTTCCGGGCGGGTCTCAACGCGCGCGACATCTGCGAGATTACCGAGCAGCCGTCGAATACGGTCAGCCGGGCCGTCGCGGCACTGGTCGGGAAGGGCTACGTCACCCGCACCCGAGATGCGGTCGATACGCGCCGAAACGTTCTGGCGATCACAGAGGCCGGGCAGGCCGTGCACGACCGGATCATGGCGACATTCGAGGCGGCGGAACGCGCAATGCTCGAAACGCTGGCGCCGCACGAGGTGGAGACGCTCACCCAACTGCTCGACAAGCTGGCGCGCGACGTGGAACGCTGGGCGCCCGGTCACCTGACCAAATCGCCCGGTGGCTGACCGGGGACGCCTTTGGCAGGTGCATTTCCGGCAAGACGAAGGGCCCGGTGCGCTCTCTTACGTCATTCATCTTGCGGGCAATGCTCAAATCACCCTTTCGCCGGCTGCGTCCTCGGTTTGGCCAGTTCCCGGTCGATCAGCCGTTCGAAGGCGCCGCGGGGCTTGGTGAAGCGCGCCAGAAGGTCGTAGAGGACGGGCGTCACCACAAGCATCAGCACGCTCGCCATCATCAGCCCGGCGATGATAACCGTGCCGATTGCGGCCCGGCTTTCGGCCCCGGCGCCCGTGGCCAGCACCAGCGGCAGGGCACCCAGTACGGTCGAGAGCACGGTCATCACAATGGGTCGCAGGCGAAGCGCACTGGCCCGCAGCACCGCCTCGCGCCGTTTCAGCCCCTGATCGCGCAGCTGGTTGGCGAATTCCACGATCAGGATCCCGTTCTTGGCCACCAGCCCCACCAGCAGGATGATGCCGATCTGGGAATAGACGTTGAGCGACAGCCCCCCGAGCGCCATCGCATAGATCGCCCCCGCCAGCCCCGCAGGCACGGTGAGCATGATCGTCAGCGGATGCACGAAGCTTTCGAACTGCGCCGCCAGTACCAGGAAGACGATGAGCAGCGCCAGTGCCAGCACCGTGCCCATCCCGGCGGAGGTGTCCTTGAGCGTGCGCGACTGCCCGTCATAGCCGAGCTTCGCGCTGGCCGGCAGGATCTCGCCCGCGGCCGCTTCGATCTCGTCCAGCACGGTGCCGAGGTTGTGGCCCGGGGCCACCGTGCCGGAAAGCTGGATCGATGGCAGCCGGTCGAAGCGGCGCAGCGAGGGCGCGGCGGCGTTTTCGTCGAGTGTCACCAGGGCACCGAGCGGTACCAGCGTCCGGCCGTCGCCCGCCCGGATGAAGAGGTTGGTGATGTCGGAGGGGCTGTCGCGGTCCTGCTCGCCTGCCTGCAGGATCACCGGATATTCGCGGCCCCGGCTGACGAACGTCGTCACCTCGCGCGAGGCCAGCATGGTCTGCAGCGTGGCGGCGATGGTGTCGATGGAAATGCCCAGATCGTCGGCGCGGTTGCGGTCGATGCTGACATCGAGCTGCGGCAGGTTCTCTTCGAAATTGATCTCGGGATTGACGAGGCCGGGAATGCTTTCGGCCCGGGCCAGAAGCTGGTTGGCCCAGTCCTTGACGCTTTCGAAATCGGGTCCGCCCACCACCACGCGCACCGGCGTGGAATTTCCGCGCAGGCCCAGCCCGGCAGGCGTGACGGGAAAGCCCCGGGCGATGGTGACCTGACCCATCTGCGGCACGATGCGGCCCACCACGGCCGAGATCGGCACGTCGCGTTCTTCCCACGGCACCAGGCGGAAGACGACGAAGGAGCGCCAGGCGCGGTTGCCCCAGCCGGTGAAGGTGAAGACGGTGTCGATCAGCCCCTCCTGCCGCATCGGTTCGAGGATCGCCTCCACCTGCCGGGCGGCAAGGTCGGAGTGCTCCACCGTGCTGCCCTGTGGCGCGGTCAGCGGCACGAAGCCCACGCCGCGGTCCTCCTTGGGGGCCAGTTCGCGCGGCAGCCCGTCGAAGAAGAGCGCCGCGCCCCCGGTGACCGCGCCCGCCACCGCCAGCACCACCAGCGGCATCTGGATCGCCCGCGAGAGAAAGGCGTGATAGGCCTTCGCCGCGCCGCGCAGCTCTCCCTCGTCGCGCGGGCCGCCACCGCTTTTCCTAAGAACGCGCGAGGCCAGTGCCGGGCAGGCGGAAAGTGCCACGAAGGTGGAAATGGCCACCGTTCCGGCCATGACCCAGCCGAATTCGACGAACAGCCGGCCCACCTGGCCCGGCATGAAGGAGAGCGGCACGAAGACCGCGATCAGCGTGAGCGAGGTGGCCAGCACCGCGAAGGTGACCTGCTTCGCGCCGCGCAGGCTCGCCACCAGCGGGCTTTCGCCCAGCTCGATCCTGCGCTGGATGTTCTCCAGCACCACGATGGCGTCATCGACCACGAGACCGATGGCCAGAAGCATTGCCAGCAATGTCAGGGTGTTGAGCGAGAACCCCCAGGCTCCGATCAGGATGAAGGACCCGATCAGCGACACGGGGATCGCTACCGCCGGCACCAGCGTCGCCCGAAAGGAACGCAGGAAAAGGAGGATCACCAGCACCACCAGCCCCAGCGAGATCGAGAGCGCGATCAGCACCTCGCGGATCGAGGCCCCGACGAAAAGCGCGTCGTCCGAGCCCACGATGATTTCCATCCCCTCGGGAAGCGAAGGTTGCAACGCAGCGATTTCGGCCCGCACCGCCCTCGAGATGGCCAGTGTGTTCGACTGGCTCTGCCGCAGCACCGCCATGCCCACCGCGTCCGCGCCGTTGGTGCGCACGATTGTGGAATCGTCGGCCACGCCCGGCTCGACCCGCGCCACGTCGCCCAGACGCACCGGATAGCCCGCCACCCGGTCGAGCACCACCTCGCGAAAATCCTCGACGCTGGCCAGCCGGCTGTTCAACCGCACCGAAAGCTGGCGATTGTCCGATACCACCTCGCCGGCCGGCAGTTCCACATTGTTGCGGCGAAGCGCGATTTCCACATCGGCCACGGTCAACTGCCGCGCCGCCAGCGCACGCCGGTCCAGCCAGATGCGCACCGCGAAGGGGCGCTCGCCATAGATGCGCAGGTTGGCCACCCCGTCGATGGTGGCGATGCGGTCGACGATGAAGCGGTCGATATAGTCGGTGATCTCGGCCGTGCTCATCCGGGTCGAGGTGACGGCAAGCCGCATCACCGGGTCGGCATCGGCATCACTCTTGATCACGCGGGGGTCGTCGGCCTCTTCCGGCAGGCCGCTCGACACCCGCCCCACCGCGTCGCGCACGTCGTTGGCGGCCTGCTCGATGTCGCGGCCGGTTTCGAATTCCAGGGTGATCCGGCTTCGCCCCTGCCGGCTTTCGGAACTGATCGAACGGATGCCGTTGATGGCGGCGACGGCGCCCTCGATGGGTTCGGTGATGTCGGTGTCGATGACTTCCGGAGCCGCCCCTCGATAGGTGGTGTCGATCGAGACCACCGCATTGTCCACATCCGGCAGTTCCCGCACCGGAATGGTACGCAGGGCGGCAAGGCCGAAGACGAGGATCAGAAGGCTCGCAACCGCCGCCAGAACCGGGCGGCGCACCGAGATGTCCGACAGCGTCATGTGTCACCCTCCGCCGCGCTCTCGCCCGGCTCGTCAGGGCCGTTGAGCACCTTGACCGGTTTGCCGTCGCGCACCCGCTGCAGCCCGCGCACCACCACGCCCGCGCCATCCTCCAGCCCCTCGACGATGGCGACGAAGCCCGCCCGGCGCGGGCCCGTGCGCACCGGCACCCTGCGCGCCGTGCCGTCCTCGACGGTGAAGACGTAGGTCTCGGCCGCCTGAAAGATGATCGCCTCCTCCGGCACAACCAGAGCCTCGGCCTCGGACAGGGTCAGCGTCAGCGACATGAACATCCCCGCCGGCAGCAGACCTTCGGGGTTGGGAATGACGGCGCGGGCGCGGAAGGCGCGGCTTACCGGGTCGATGCGGCTGTCCACGGCCGCGATCTTTCCCTCGAAGCTGCGGCCGGGAAAGGCGGCGCTGCCGGCCTCGACCTTCAGCCCTTCGCGCGCCTCGGCGAACAGCGTCTCGGGCAGGGCGAACTCGACGATGACCTCGGACAGGTCGTCGAGCCGGGCGATCAGATCGCCACCGCTCACCCGCGCACCCTCGTCGATCTCGGTCAGTCCGACGATGCCGGCAAAGGGGGCGGTGATGGTACGGTCTTCCATCCGTTGGCGGGCGCGGTTCAATGCCGCCTCGGCCTCGGCCAACCTCGCTGTGGTGTCCTCCAGCGTCGCCTGCGAGATGGCGTTGGTTTCGCGCAGTTGCTTGGCGCGGGCAAGCGCCTGGCTCTGCTCGGTCACGCGGGCCTCGGCCTCGGCCAGATCGGCGCGCTGGATGGCGTCGTCTAGCCGGGCCAGAACCGCGCCCTGCACGACACGCGTGCCCGGAACGATATCGAGCGAGACAACCCGGCCGTCGGCCTCGGGCACGATCTCGACCGACTGGCGCGCGCGGGTGGTGCCGACCGCCTCGACCGTCCGGGCCAGAACGCGCCTCTCCGCCCGGCCGATCTCGACCGGGGCGGCACTGTCGGGTCTCTGGGCGGCGGTTTCGGCGGGCGGCGCGAGATAGATCCTGTAGGCCTCATAGCCGCCATAGGCCACAGCCCCGAGGCAGCAGAGCAGAAGAAGTTGTTTCCAGACCGGCATGAAT
>JAUIBJ010000337.1 GCA_030428025.1 Alphaproteobacteria bacterium | reverse complement strand
GCCGCCGTCGATGTGGGTATCCTCAACCTGACCGGCTTCGACAGCCCCGATCCTTCCGGGCATTACTTCGGCCAGCGCCGCCTCGGTGTCGAGATCCGCGACCTTTACGGGCGGCTCATCGACGGAATGAACGGGGCCGAGGGGCAGGTGCGGTCGGGCGGCGATGCCGCGGGCAGCCAGTTCCAGTCTCCCCCGCCGCAGGACGAGCTTGTGGCGTTCTTTACCGGCCCGCTGCCGGTGGGGCCGGACGGCACGGTCGAGGCGAGCTTCGACATTCCCGATTTCAACGGCACCGTGCGGCTGATGGCGGTGGCCTGGTCGCCGAGCGCCGTCGGGCAGGCCGAACGCGATGTTCTGGTGCGCGACCCGGTGGTCGTTACGGCGTCTCTGCCGCGCTTCCTGGCGCCCGGGGATGAAAGCCGGCTTCTTCTGGAAATCGTCCATGCCGAAGGGCCGGCCGGGCGGATGGGGCTCGATGTCTCCGCCCGGGGCCTGAGTTTCGCCGGCGCAGTGCCCTCGGGCTTTGACCTGGGCGAGGGGGAGAAGGCCGTCTTCAGCCTGCCGATCGTGGCCGGGGATGTGGGCGATCACAGCTTGCGGATCGCCCTGACGACGCCGGACGGGCAACAGCTGACCAAATCGCTGACGCTCGGCGTGCGGGCCAATGACCCGGAGATCGCGGTCACCCGAAGATTCTCGCTGGGCTCGGGCGACACATTCCTTCTGGACGATGCGGTCTTTGCCGATTTCAGGCCGGAAACGGGCAGCGCCGTGGTCTCGGCCGGGCCGTTGGCCAAGCTGAACGCGCCGGCGCTTCTGACCGCGCTCGACCGCTATCCCTACGGCTGCACCGAACAGGTTACCTCCCAGGCGATGCCACTACTCTATTTCGGCGCCGTTGCCAAAGCGCTTGACCTTGGCGAGACCGGCAATATCGACAAACGCATCGACCAGGCCGTCGCCCGCGTCCTGGCGCGGCAATCCACCGGGGGCGGCTTCGGCCTCTGGTATGCGGATTCAGGCGATTTCTGGCTCGACGCCTATGTCACCGATTTCCTGTCCCGCGCCAAGGCCAAGGGGCATGACGTGCCCCGGCAGGCCTTTGCCATGGCGATGGACAACCTCCGCAACCGGGTCAACTACGCCCCCGATTTCGACGAGGGCGGTGAAGATCTGGCCTATGCGCTGATGGTGCTGGCGCGCGAGGGGGCGGCCCGGATGGGCGATCTGCGCTACTATGCCGATGTGAAGGCGCAGGCCTTCGCGACGCCGCTGGCCCTTGCCCAGCTCGGCGCGGCGCTTGCCGCCTATGGCGACCAGACCCGCGCGGACCGGATGTTCACGATGGCCGTCCAGCGCGTCACTGGCCAGAGCGGCGAAGAAGGCCATGTCTGGCGCGCCGACTATGGCACCCGTCTGCGCGACCGCGCCGGGGTTCTGACCCTCGCGACCGAGGCGGGCAGCATGGTCGTCGATGCCTCCCTCCTGACCGACAGGCTTGGGGCCACCGGCCCGAACCTTTCGACCCAGGAACAGGCCTGGACCCTTCTGGCGGCCAAGGCGCTGATCGACGATCCGTCGCTCTCCGGGCTCACGCTCGACGGGGCGCCGGTTTCCGGGCCCCTGGTTCGAAAGTTCGACGCCGGCGCCTTCGTGCCCCGGACCATCGGTAACACCGGCGACCGACCCGTCGACATCACGCTGACGACGCTTGGCGTGCCCGAGGTGCCGCCGGAGGCCGGCGGCTACGGCTATGCCATCGAGCGGGCCTATTTCGACATGGACGGCAACGCCGTTTCCCTCGACGCGGTCGAAACCGGTACCCGGCTGGTGACGGTGCTTACCGTAACCCCCTTCGAAAGGGGCGAGGCGCGGCTGATGGTTGACGACCCGCTTCCGGCCGGGCTGGAGATCGACAACCCCAACCTTCTGCGCTCGGGCGACGTGCGCTCGCTCGACTGGCTCGACCCGGTGAGCGCCCGCTATTCCGAGTTCCGGTCCGACCGGTTCCTCGCGGCGGTCGACTGGCGCTCGGACGATCCCTTCCGGCTGGCCTATATCGTGCGTGCCATCTCGCCCGGTGCCTATCACCATCCGGCGGCCATCGTCGAGGACATGTACCGCCCGCAATACCGGGCCTACACGGCGACCGGGCGGATGCGTGTGACCGAGTGACCGGCCCCGGTGTCGCTACCGCACAATGGCGCGCGCTCGATCGCGAGGGCGAGGACAAATGCCGCCTCAGCCATGCCGGCGACGGATGGCTGCTTGTGGGGCACGCAAGGTTCCGCGATGCGGCCGGCTTCGCGGCGCTCGACTATGTTCTGCGCTGCGACGAGGGCTGGCGGACGCTGAGTGCCGATATCGCCGGCACGCATGACGACTTCGAGGTTCAGCTTAGGGTGGTGCGCGACGGGGCGCGCTGGTGGCTCAACGATGTGCCGCAGGACGAAGTGGAAGGCGCCGTCGATCTCGATCTTTCCTTCACGCCAGCCACCAACCTCATGCCGCTGCGGCGGTTGCTGGTTACGGACCAGAGTTCGCAGGACGTCGCGGCGGCCTGGCTGCCCTATCCCGAGACCGTACTTCGGCGGCTTGATCAGATCTATGAACGCACCGGCCTGCCCGACGTTATAAGCTACAGCGCGCGGCAGACGGATTTCGCCACGCGGCTGAGCTTTGACCGAAGCGGCTTCGTTACCTTCTATCCCGACCACTGGGAGGGGGAGATCCGGTATGAGGATTGACCGGCTGCTCGCGGCGCTTGCCCTGTGCCTTCTGGCTCTTGGGGCGGGGCGGGATGCGCTGGACCGCTGGGTCGCCACCACCGAATTGCCGTTGCTTATCGCCAACACGTCGCCCGAGATGCGCGACCGGGACGGTGCACTGCTCCGGCTCTATACCGTCGAGGACGGGCGCTGGCGGCTGGCGGTGACGCCCGATGCGGTGGACGGGGGCTATCTCGATATGCTGGTCGCCTATGAGGACAGGCGCTTCTTTTCCCATGCCGGCGTCGACCTGCAGGCCCTTCTGCGCGCGACCGGGCAGGCGCTCTGGAACGGCCGGATCGTCTCGGGTGGGTCGACCCTGACGATGCAGGTGGCCCGCCTGCTGGAGGACAGCGGCACCGGGCGGCTTTCCGGCAAATTGCGGCAGATCCGTGTGGCCCTGGCGCTGGAACGCCGGCTGAGCAAGGAGCGGATCCTGCAGCTTTACCTGACCCGCGCCCCCTTCGGCGGCAATCTGGAAGGGGTGCGCGCGGCCACGCTGGCCTGGTTCGGGAAAGAGCCCCGTCGGCTGACCGCGGCCGAGGCGGCATTGCTGGTCGCACTTCCGCAATCGCCCGAAGCGCGCCGGCCCGACAGGGACCGGCAGGCCGCCCGCTCCGCCCGCGACCGGGTGCTAGCGCGGATGGCCCGCGCCGGGCTCTTGAGTGCCGAAGAGGCGAAACAGGCCCTGTCCGAGCCCGTACCAAGCGCTCGTCGGCCCTTCCCGGCGCTCGCCCCGCACCTGACCGATCTGGCCCGGGCGGAGGATCCGATCGCGCCGCGCCACCGGCTGACGTTGCGGCGCGACCTGCAGGGCGCGCTCGAACGACTGGCCGGTGACAGCCTGCGCCACCTGCCGCCGGATGTTTCGGTGGCCATTGTGCTGGCCGATCACCGCAGCGGCGAGATCCTCGCCTCGGTGGGCTCGGCCAGCTACGGGTCGGGTGATGCGCGTCAGGGCTTCGTCGATATGACCCGGGCGTACCGCTCGCCCGGCTCGACACTGAAGCCGCTGGTCTATGCGATGGGGTTCGACCGGGGGCTTGCCCACCCGAAAACCCTTATCAACGACCGCCCTGTCGCCTTCGGCTCCTACGCGCCGCAGAATTTCGACGGCGCCTTCCGGGGCGAGCTGACGGTAACGGAGGCGCTGCGCCTGTCGCTCAACATCCCCGTGGTGCTGCTGATGGACGAGATCGGCCCGGCGCATCTGATGGACGTGCTACGGCGAGCGGGTGCCCGGGCCCAGTTGCCGGGTGAACAGGCGGGGCTGGCGGTGGCACTGGGCGGCGTGGGAGTCACCCTGACCGATCTGGTGCAGACATACGCTATGCTCGCGAATGGCGGTGTGGCCCGACCGCTCTACTGGCGGCAGGACGATACGCCAGAGACCGGAACCCGCGTGATCAGCCGCTCCGCGGCATGGCAGGTGAGCGATATACTCGCCGGGCTGGCGCCGCCACCCGGCGCGCCCCATGGCCGGATCGCCTACAAGACCGGCACCTCCTATGGCCACCGCGATGCCTGGGCAGTGGGGTTCGACGGGGCGCATGTGGCCGGTGTCTGGATCGGGCGGGCCGACGGCACGCCGGTGCCCGGAGCCTTCGGCGGCGACCTGGCTGCTCCGATCCTTTTCGAGGCTTTCGGGCGGTTGAAGCCCCGACCCGACCCGCTGCCGCCCCCGCCGCCCGAGACGCTGATCGTCTCGACGGCGGAACTACCGCAGCCGCTGCAACGCTTTTCCGGGCGCGATGCGGTGTTTGAGCCCGCTGAGGACGCGCCCAAGCTGATTTTTCCGCCCGCCGGCGCGCGCCTGCCGGTGGAAGATGGCACGGTGCCCGTGAAACTGCGCGACGGAACGCCGCCCTTCACATGGATGGCCAACGGTGCGGCGGTGCTGACCGGAAGCCGTCGGCGCGAAACGGTGCTGACCGGGCTTGCGCGAGGCTTCTCTACCCTGTCGGTGATCGACGCGGAGGGCCGCGCCGACCGGGTGACCGTTTGGATAGACTAGGGCGGACAGGGCCGTTCAGTCGGTGAAGAGCCCCGCATAGGTCTCGCGCAGGGCCTTTTTCTGCACCTTGCCCATCGTGTTTCGGGGCAGTTCAGGCAGGAACAGGGTC
>JAUIBJ010000336.1 GCA_030428025.1 Alphaproteobacteria bacterium | reverse complement strand
CGACGAGGACGCCGCCTATGCCCAGTACCTGCTGGCGCTCAGCTATTACGACCAGATCGACGAGGTCGGCCGCGATCAGGGGCTGACCTTCCAGGCGCTACAGGCGCTGCGCGAGGTCATCGAGCGTTACCCCGACAGCGAGTACGCCAAGTCCGCAGTGCTGAAATTCGACCTTGCCTTCGACCATCTGGCCTCGAAGGAGATGGAGGTGGGCCGCTACTACCTCAAGCGCGACCATTTCACCGCCGCGATCAACCGCTTCCGCGTGGTGGTGGAGGATTTCCAGACCACCACCCACACCGCTGAAGCGCTGCACCGTCTGGTCGAGGCCTATCTGTCGCTGGGGCTGACCGACGAGGCCCGCACCGCCGGCGCCATCCTCGGTTACAACTTCCAGGGCACCGAATGGTATGAAGACAGCTACAAGCTGCTGACCGGCCGGGGCCTGACGCTGGAAGCGGTGGGCGACAACTGGCTTAGGCAGGTGTACCGGCAGATGATTCAGGGCCGGTGGCTCTAGATCCGGTCCGGGCCGGTCGTCGGACGGGACAGCCTGATGCTGCGCGCGCTTGATATCCGGGACATTCTGATCATCGACCATCTGTCGCTGGCCTTTCAGCCGGGATTGAACGTGCTGACCGGAGAGACCGGGGCCGGCAAGTCGATCCTGCTCGATGCGCTGGGGTTTGTGCTGGGCTGGCGAGGGCGGGCCGAACTGGTGCGGCAAGGGGCGGAGCAGGGCGAGGTGGTGGCCGAGTTCGAGCTGGCGCCGGGCCATGCCGCCCGCGAGGTGCTGGACGATGCTGGCCTGCCCGAGGACGACATCCTGATCCTGCGCCGCACCAATTCCCGCGACGGGCGCAAATCGGCCTGGGTGAACGACCGGCGCTGCTCGGGCGAGGTGCTGCGGCGGCTTTCGGATACCCTTGTCGAACTGCACGGCCAGCACGACGACCGTGGCCTTCTCAACCCCCGCGGCCACCGCGCTTTGCTCGACGCCTTCGGCGGGCTGGAGGCCCCGCGCGGGGCGGTTCGGGCGGCCTGGCGCGACCTGCGCGCGGCGCAGGCGAAGCTGGAAGAGGCCGAGGCCGATCTGGAGAAGGCGCGGGCCGACGAGGATTTCCTGCGCCACGCGGTGAAGGAGTTCGATCAGCTGGCCCCCGAGCCGGGCGAGGAGGAGGAACTCGACCGCCGTCGCCGGATGATGCAGGGCGCCGAGCGCATCCGCGAGGATATCGACCGCGCCCGCGCCGCGCTTGGCCCCGATGGGGCCGAGGGCGCGGCCGGCGACGCGCTGCGCTGGCTTGAAGGGGTGGCGGAGAAGGCCGAGGGTGCGCTCGACGAGCCCATCGCGGCACTGTCGCGGGCGCTGGTGGAGCTGGACGAGGCGGCCTCGGGCGTCGCCCGCTTCGCCGAGGCGCTGAGCTTCGATCCGTCCGAACTGGAGGCGGCGGAGGAGCGGCTTTTCGCGATCCGGGCCCTGGCGCGCAAGCACGGGGTGGTGCCCGACGATCTGGCCCACTTTGCCGACGATCTGCGCGCGCGTCTCGCGGCGGTGGATGCGGGCGATTCCGAGATCGCGGGGTTGCGGCAGGCCACGGAACAGGCCGGCGCGGCCTATTCCGAGGCCGCCCGTGCCTTGACCGAGGCCCGCCGCGCCGCCGCCGATCGGCTCGACGCGGCGATGACGGCGGAACTGGCACCGCTGAAGATGGAGCGCGCTGCCTTCGCCACACAGATCGCGACCGCCGAACCGGGCCCGGGGGGGCAGGATGCCGTCACCTTCACCGTCGCCACCAACCCGGGCGCGCCGGCGGGCGCGCTGAACAAGATCGCCTCGGGCGGGGAACTCAGCCGCTTCCTGCTGGCGCTCAAGGTGTGTCTGACCGGCGACGACAGCGGCCTGACCATGATCTTCGACGAGATCGACCGTGGTGTCGGCGGGGCCACGGCCGATGCGGTGGGCCGCCGGCTGGCGCGGCTGGCCGATCAGGGGCAGGTGCTGGTGGTGACCCATTCGCCGCAGGTCGCGGCGCGCGCGGCGCATCACTGGCGGGTGGCCAAACGGGTGGAGGGAGAGCAGACGCTGTCCACCGTGACCCCGCTGGAAGGCCCGGACCGGGTGGACGAGATCGCCCGCATGCTCGCCGGCGACACGGTGACGCCAGAGGCCCGCGCGGCGGCCGAGGCGCTGATGGCGGGGTAGGGGATGCCGCGCGCCCTGCTCGCCGGTTCGCTCTATTTCCTTGCGGTCTTTGCTGCCGGGTTCGTGCTGGGCACGGTGCGGGTGCTGGTGCTTGTGCCGCGTCTGGGAGAACTCGCGGCCGTGCTTCTGGAACTTCCGTTGATGCTGGGGATTAGCTGGGCCGTCGCGGGCTGGCTCTTGCGCGCTTTCGCGGTGCCCCGCCGTCTGCCTGTGCGCCTTGGGATGGGCGGGCTTGCCCTGGGCCTGCTGCTGCTGGCGGAGGCGGGCCTGGCGGTTCTGGTCTTCGGCGAGTCCCTTTCCGACTATCTTTCCCGCACCGCCATGGTGCCCGGCCTCGCCGGCCTGGCGGGGCAGGTGGGGTTCGGCCTGATGCCCGCGCTGCGGCGGTGAGCGTCAGCGCGGGGCGAGATGTCGGCGGAAGAAGGCGATCATGCGGGCCCGGCTGTCGGCCTCGGCCGGCGCGTTGTTGCCCACCAGATGGCCCTGAAAGCGCTGCTCGGGGATCGGCAGGTCGAAACTGTGCGCGGCGCCGGGATAGACATGCACCTGATACTCCGCCCCCTCGGCGCGGATCGTGGTGCAGTCATCGGGCGGCACCCAATCGTCGGCCGCGCCCCCGAAGACGATGAGCGGCGTGGTCAGCTCCGCCTTGGCCCCCAGCCGGTTGAAGGCCCCGCACCACGGGTAATAGGCGGCGATGGCGCGGAAGTCGCGGGTCTCGCGCTGCGACAGGCGGATCGCGACGCTGCCGCCGTTCGACTGGCCCATCGCGAAGATGTTGCCGCCGTCGATCCGCGGGAGTCCCGCCAGATGGGCGCGGGCATCCTGGGCGTCCTGCATCCGGTAGCGGCGGGCCGCGCCCAGCCGGTCATAGGTTTCGCAGACCCAGCCGCCGGAAATGCCGCGGGGGCCGAAACTGTCGAGCACAAGCGCAGCAAAGCCCGCCTCGGCCAGTGCCTTGGCATGGGTCGCCAGCGATCGGGCCACCGCCGGCTGCAACCCGCCGCAGCCATGCATCAGGATCACCGCCGGGTGGGGCCCGGGCCCCTCGGGCAGGGTCAGTTCGCCGGTCAGAGTGACTGCCGCGCTGTCATGGGGCGTGCTGGCCGGAAAGCGCAGGGTTTCGGCCGCGGCCGCACCGGCGAAAAGGCAGAGGAGGAAGGCGAGAAGGCGCATGCGCATCTCAGTTCCGGGGCGGCACGAGCTTGCCGGGGTTCATGATGTTGTCGGGGTCAAGCGCCTGCTTGATCGTCCCCATCACCGACCAGGCGGCCCCGTGCTCGCGCGCCATGTAGCCCAGCTTGCCCACGCCGATTCCGTGCTCGCCGGTTGAGGTGCCGCCCAGCGACAGCGCCAGATCGACCAGCCGCTCGGAGGCCGCCTGCACCCGCTTCCTCTCGTCTGCGTCCTCGGGATGGAACAGCAGGATGGCGTGGAAATTGCCGTCGCCCACATGGCCCAGGATCGGGCCGTCGATGCGGGCCTGCGCCAGATCCTCGCGGCAGGCCTCCACCGCCTCTGCCAGGCGCGAGATCGGCACGCAGATATCGGTGACCAGCGCCCGGCAGCCGGGGCGGGCGGCAAGGATGGCGTGATAGGCATTGTGGCGCATGGCCCAGAGCGCGGTGCGGTCCTCCGGCTCGCGGGCCCAGTCGAAGCCCGAGCCGCCATGGTCGCCGGCGATCTCTCCGAAGGTCTCGGCCTGTTCCGCCACGGCGGCCTCGGATCCGTGGAATTCCAGCAGAAGATGCGGGCGCTCGGGCAACTCCATCCCCGCATAGGCGTTGACCGCGCGCACGCTTTCGGTGTCGACCAGCTCGATACGGGCCATGGGCACCCCCATCTGGATCGTGTCGATCACGCATTCCACCGCGCGGTCCACCGTGTCGAAGGCGCAGACCGCAGACGAGATCGCCTCGGGAATGCCCCGCAGGCGCAGGGTCAACTCCGTGATCAGGCCCAGCGTGCCCTCGGCGCCCACGAAAAGCCCGGTCAGGTCATAGCCCGACGCGCTCTTGCGGGCGGCGCTCCCGGTGCGGATGATCTCGCCCTTGGCCGTCACCACCTCCAGCCCGATCACGTTGTCGCGCATGGTGCCATAGCGCACCGCCGTGGTGCCGCTTGCCCGGGTCGAGGCCATGCCGCCCAGAGAGGCGTTCGCGCCGGGATCGACCGGGAAGAACAGGCCGGTGGCGCGCAACTCCTCGTTCAGCGCCTCGCGGGTGACGCCCGGCTGCACGCGGGCATGCATGTCCGCCTGCGCCACCTCCAGCACCCGGTTCATGCGCAGGAAATCGACGCTGACGCCCCCCTGAAAGGCCTGCGCCTGTCCCTCCAGCGAGGTGCCGGTTCCCCATGCCACCACCGGGCAGCGATGTTCGGCGCAGATGCGCACGATCTGCGCCACCTCCTCGGTGGTTTCGGGATAGGCAACGGCGTCGGGCGGGGTCAGGGGGAAATGGGTTTCGGAGGTGCCATGCTGCGCCAGTTCGGACTTGGAGCATGTCAGCCGTTGTCCTAAGAAAGAAGACAATTCGCCGATCGCAGCCTGGATAGTCATGCAGCCCCCATTCCCCTGTTCGAGTGCCAACTCTACGCGAAGCGGGTCAGGGGGGAAAGAACGGCTGCGGCGGGATTGTCGCCGCTCATGACACAATCGACGAAGCATTTTTTGACTGTCAAGATCAATGCCG
>JAUIBJ010000335.1 GCA_030428025.1 Alphaproteobacteria bacterium | reverse complement strand
CTTCGGCGCGGATATCCACCGTCACGGTCGAGCCGCAGAGCGGCGCGCGGCGCTTCACGGTCGCATCCGGCGTCTCAAGTCGGCCGTGATGCGGAATATCGGCCGCGAGTTCGAGAATGCGGGCGGAATAAAGTTTGATCAGGTCGGTTTCGCCGCTCATGGCTTTCCCTTTCTTCGCTCTCCCCATAGATAGAGAGCCAAGGTGCCAACGGAAAGGGGTTTTCCGACATGGGTTTCGATCCGGCAAGCTTGACATTCAATCCGGACGGGCTGGTGCCGGCCATCGCCCAGGCGGCGGATACGGGCGAGGTGCTGATGCTGGCCTGGATGAACGCCGCCGCCGTGGCGCGTACGCTCGAGACCGGCCGGGTGACCTATTGGAGCCGGTCGCGGCAGTGCTTCTGGGTCAAGGGGGAAAGCTCGGGCCATGTGCAGGAGCTGGTCGAGATGCGCGTGGATTGCGACCGCGACTGCCTGCTGGTTCTGGTGAACCAGACCGGCCCGGCCTGCCACACCGGACGGCAGAGTTGTTTCTACCGGGCGGTGCGCGAGGGCGAAGAGATCGAGATCATGGCGCCGGTCGGTTGAAATGGCCCCGCCCTGGGCCATGCCTCCGACTGGGGTGTTTTCGACCGGAAACAGGCGGTGGCAGGCCTCAAAGCCCGACCATGGTGCGGATGTCCTCCGGGCGTTTGCCCTCGGCGCGGTAGGTCGCGATGGCGCGGGCGTCGTCGCGCTTGGCAAGGCGCCGACCGGCCGTATCGCGGATCAGACGATGATGATGATAGAGCGGCGTGGGCAGGTCCAGCAGGCGCTGGAGCAGAACGTGAATCTGCGTGGCGGAAAAGAGATCCTGCCCGCGGATCACGTGGGTGATGCCCTGGTCGGCGTCGTCACAGACGATGGCGAGGTGATAGGAGGCGCCCATGCCGGGCCGGGCCAGTGCCACGTCTCCAACCGTTTTTTCCATGTTTTCCAAGTGGATTAGGCCGGTTTCTTCATCTGGTCCCGCGCCGGTTTCTGTGAAGCATGGCGGGGCCGGGAGTGTTGCCAGCGCCCGGCCCATGTCAAGCCGCAGAGGCAGGTCGGGCAGTGGGCCTTCGGGCGGGGTGTCGGGCCGGCAGGTGCCGGGATAGATCAGCCCGTCGGGCCCCTGCAGGGGCGCGCCTTCCTGCGGGGCGCTGGCGGCGGCGCGGATGTCGGCGCGCGAACAGTGGCAGGGGTAGAGCAGGCCGCGCGCCCAAAGCCGGGTGAGTACCGAGCGATAACGCGGCAGACGCTCGGACTGCCGCCAGACGGGGCTGGGCCAGGCAAGGCCCAGCCAGGCCAGATCGTCAAAGATCTGCGTCTCCCATGCCGGGCGGCTGCGGCTCTGGTCGAGGTCGTCGATACGCAGATGAAAGACGCCGCCGGCGGCTCGGGCCATGTCATGGGCTAGCAGTGCGGAATAGGCGTGGCCCAGATGCAGTGGGCCGGTGGGGGATGGCGCGAAGCGTGTCTTGAATATCACGCTTTTTCAATGATGTAGACGTTGCTCTTCAGATTCAGGCCGGGAAGGTGGGCCCCGTATTTCTTGAACAGCAACCGTGCCGCGCCACAATCGAGCCACTGGTTGAGCGCCCCCTCGTACTGCGGATCCTTGAGCGCATGGTCGTTGAGGCTCACGCCCAGATACCCGCCCCGGGGCAGCGCCCGCAGCAGCAGATCGAAGGTCGAGGCCGGGGCGGCGCCGGTGCCGATCACGCCGATGGCGGTGATGGCGCGGTAGCTCCCCGGGGGCACCGGCGCCTCGTCGCCCATCTCCATCACCGAAAGCGTGCGGTAAACGCCCTTCTTACGCGCCCCGTCTACCATTTCCGGACTTGGGTCCATGCCGTCGATCTGGGTAAAGCCCGCGAGTTTCAGGGCCAGACCCGAGAGCCCCGTGCCGCAGCCGAAATCGAGAATCGGGGTGTCCGGTTCCGGCAGGTGCCGGAACATCGCCTCTGCGACCCGGCCGGGCGTTGCATAGCCGTTTTCGGCGATTTCCGCGTCATAGGTGGCCGCCCAAGCGTCATAGAGCGCCTGAGTCTCCTCCGGCGTACTCTTGCCATAGACGCGGTCCAGAAATTTCTCTCCCATAAACCAAGGAAATCACACCGGATCGCGCGCGTCCAGTGGGCATTGCGCGAGCCAGTCGCGCCAGGCGGATTTGGCCCGGTCTGTATAGGCCTTGTAGCGATCGCGGCGCCCTCGGCGGCCGCCTTTCAGCCCGTCCACGGGGCGGAAGAGGCCGAAATTGACGTTCATCGGTTGAAAGGTCTTCGCCTCGGCGCCGCCGGTAATGTGATGGATGAGTGCGCCCATGGCGCTGTCCTGCGGAGGGGGCGGCAGGGAGCGGCCCAGTATCTCGGCCGCGGCCATCCGGCCCGCCAGAAGCCCCATCGCGGCCGATTCGACATAGCCCTCGACTCCGGTGATCTGTCCGGCAAAGCGGATATTGGGTTTCGAGCGCAGCCGCATGCCGGCATCCAGCAGCGTGGGCGAATTCAGGAAGGTGTTGCGGTGGATGCCGCCAAGGCGCGCGAAACTGGCATTCTCCAGCCCCGGAATCATCCGGAAAACAGCGGCTTGCGCCCCATATTTCATCTTGGTCTGAAAGCCCACGATATTGTAGAGCGTGCCGAGCGCGTTGTCGCGGCGCAGTTGTACGATGGCATGGGGTTTCACATCCGGGCAATGCGGGTTGGTCAGCCCCACCGGCTTCATCGGCCCGTGCCGCAGGGTTTCGCGCCCGCGCTCCGCCATGACCTCGATGGGCAGGCAGCCGTCGAAATACTGCGCTGTCTCGCCCTCGTGGAACTCGGTTTTCTCGGCGGCGAGCAGCGCGTCGATGAAGGTCTCGTACTGATCCCTGTCCATCGGGCAGTTGAGATAGGCGGTGCGCTCCTCTTCCGTCTCGCCCTTGTCATAGCGCGATTGCATCCAGGCCCGGCTCATGTCGATCGAATCGAAATAGACAATGGGCGCGATGGCGTCGAAGAAGGCGAGCGCGTCCGTCCCGGTTTCGGCGGCGATGGCCGTGCCCAGCCGGGCAGAGGTGAGCGGGCCGGTGGCGAATATCCACTGGCCATGATCGGGCAGGTCTGCAATCTCGCCTGTCTTGACCCTCACACGGGGGTGGGCACGCAGCCGGGCCGTGACGTCGCGGGCGAAGGGGTCGCGGTCGACCGCGAGCGCGCCCCCGGCAGGCAGGCGGTGGCGGTCGGCCATCTCCATGATCAGCCCGCCCGCTTGGCGCATCTCCCAGTGTAGAAGGCCCACGGCGTTCTGTTCGTCGTCATCCGAGCGGAAGGAGTTGGAGCAGACCATTTCGGCCAGATCGCCGGTGCGATGGGCGAAGGTGCCGGTTGCGGGGCGCATTTCATGCAGCACCACGTTCACGCCCATCCGTGCGGCCTGCCAGGCGGCCTCGGATCCGGCCATGCCGCCGCCGACGATGTGAAGGGTTTTGTCCATGCAAGCCGATCTAGGCGATCGCCGGGCCTTTGGAAAGGGTCAGAAGCCCGAGGCGGCGAGGTCGGTCTCGCCCGGCTCCGCTGCCAGCACGTCCACCGGCAGGCCCGAGGGCACCGAGGCGGGCATGCCCAGCCGGCCCCTTGCGGCGCCGGGGTCTTCCAGCGCCGAGAGGAAGGCGATGAGCGCGGCAATCTCGGTTTCCGACAGTGGCACCGGGTCGATCTCGACCGCCATGGCGATGCGCAGCATCTCGTCGAAATCCTCCAGCGCGGCGGTGTCGGGCTCTGGCAGGGGCAGGCTGTGCAGCCGCGCCTTGCCGACATCGTATTCCGCCAGCATGGTCAGCGGATCCACATGGTGGCGGATCATGTCTGCGAGCGTCGCATAGGCGCCGTTATGGCCATAGGGCGCAGTCAGAGTGACATTGCGCAGCGAGGGCGTGCGGAAACGGTAGCGGTCTTCCTCGTCGCCGGTAACGCCAGCCCGGCCGTGATCGGAATAACCCGGCCCGTGCCCCTTGCCCGGCCCGATGGGCGGGACGCCGAGGGCGTGGAATTCGTGATCGGTCTGAAATATCCCCCCATGGCATCCGGCGCATTGGGCCTTCCCGTAGAAAAGCGACATGCCACGCAGCTGGTCGTTGGACAGGGCGGTGTCGTCGCCGCTCAGGAAGGCGTCGAACGGGCTGTCGGTCGAGCGGAATTCGAAGGCCACGAAGGCGGCGATGGCCTCGCCGATATCGGCAATGTGAATCGGCGCGTCCCCGCCTTTCATCCAGGCGAAGCGACGGCGGTAGTCGGGGATGGCGGAAACCCGGTCGGCCAGCATCTGCCAAGCGCCGTCGGGGCCGTGGATGTGGCCCTCCGCCACCGCGTCGGCAACCCGGTTCTCGCCGGGCTGGCCGGCCATTTCGTCATGCGACAGGATCGGCAGCAGCGCCTGCGCCGCAAGCGGCGAGCCGACGGGAGCCTCCAGTTCCCTGTCCGGCGGCATGACGATGCCGAAACCGGCCGTCTCGTCGCGCTGCACGCGGCCGTCGTGAAACAGCGTGGTGAATTCCGCCGCGCCCAGGTTGAAGAGCGCAGGCGCGTTTCGAGGGATGCGGGCGCGGGGCAGGTTCTTGGGATCGGCCTCACGCAGATGGCCGAGCCCGACGCCTCCCTCGCCGATCGACAGCGACATTTCGTCGCCGCTGCCCAGGGCGGGGTTGTGGCAGGTCGCGCAGGAGATGTTGCGGTTGCCCGACAGGATCGGATCGAAGAACAGGTCGCGGCCCAGAAGCACCGTTTCGGCGGGTGCCTCCGAAAACGCATGTCTTTCAGCCGGCTCGGGCAGATCGGCGGCGAGCGCAGCGCCGGCCTGAACCGTCAGGAGCCCGGCCGTGATCCAGGGCTTAGCCACGTCAACGTCTCCGCT
>JAUIBJ010000334.1 GCA_030428025.1 Alphaproteobacteria bacterium | reverse complement strand
TCAACGACCATCTCACCGACGGCTCGCACCCCGAGGCGCCCTACAACAAACTTGCGTCAGATCATGGACAGATCATGGCGCATCTGGACCTGTGGTAAGCTGAACCGGCCTTCCGCCAGGGGGCGGGTGGGCGTAAACGCCAATGACGAAAGGACGAAATCATGCGCACACAGGTGGCCATCGTCGGCGGGGGGCCTTCGGGCATGCTCTTGTCGATGCTGCTTCACAAGCAGGGAATAGATACGATCGTTCTGGAACGGCGCACGCGGGACTATGTGCTGGCCCGGGTCCGGGCCGGGGTGCTCGAGACCGGCTTCGCCGATCTGATGCGCGAAGCGGGCGTGGGCGAGCGGATGGACCGCGAAGGCATCATCCACGAGGGCGCAAGCTTTGCACATCCGGGCGGGCAGTTCCGCATCGACTTCGAAAAGCTGACCGGGCGGCATGTGATGGTCTATGGCCAGACCGAGGTGAATCGCGACCTATTCGAGGCGCGCGAGGCCACCGGCGCGACGACGCTTTTCGAATGCAAGGGCGTCAAGCCGCGCGACATCGACGGCGAACAGCCCTTCCTGACCTTCCTGCATGGCGGCAAGATGAACCGGCTCGACTGCGATTTCATCGTCGGCTGCGACGGGTTTCACGGGCCCTGCCGGCAGGCGATCCCCGAGGAGGTGCGCACCGAGTACGAAAAGACCTATCCGTTCGGCTGGCTGGGCATATTGTCTGAAACCCCACCCATTGCCGAAGAGCTGATCTATGCCGCATCGGAACGCGGCTTCGCGCTCTGCTCGATGCGCAACGAAAACCTCAGCCGCTACTATATCCAGTGCCGCCTGTCCGACAGCCCCGAGGATTGGGACGACGATACCTTCTGGGAGGAGTTGATCCGCCGGATCCCGGAAACGGCGGCGGAAACCCTGGTGACGGGACCCTCCATCGAGAAATCCATCGCCCCGCTGCGCTCTTTCGTCTGCGAACCGATGCGCTGGGGCAAGATGTTCCTGTGCGGCGACGCGGCCCATATCGTGCCGCCGACCGGGGCCAAGGGGCTGAATACCGCGGCGAGCGATGTGCATTACCTCTATCACGCCATGGTGCAGCATTTCATCGAAAGCGACAGCCAGGGGCTGGAGGAGTATTCCGCCCGCGCGCTCGCCCGCATCTGGAAGACGCAGCGCTTCAGCTGGTGGATGACCAACCTCTTGCACCGCTTCCCCGAGCAAACAGAATTCGACCTGAAGGTGCAGCAGGCGGAACTGGCCTTCCTGGCGGAAAACGAAGCTGCGCAGCGCGCACTAGCGGAGAATTACGTGGGCCTGCCCTACTGACCGCCTCGCGCGCTCCGCGCGGCCCGTCCCGTCACAATTGGAGCGCCGATGCCGGACCTGAGGCTGAACGACGTCACGCTGCATTACCGTGAAAACGGAGTGCCCGGCGGCGCGCCGGTCGTCTTCGCCAATTCCCTTGGCACAGATCTTTCACTCTGGGATCCGGTGCTGCCGCATCTGCCCGAAGGGCTGCGGCTGATCCGCTATGACATGCGCGGCCACGGCCAAAGCTCGGTGCCGCCCGCGCCCTATGCGATGGGGGCGCTGGTAAGGGATGCAGAACGGCTGATGGACCATCTGGCGCTGCGCGACGCGGTTGTGGTGGGGCTCTCCGTCGGCGGCATGGTCGGACAGGGGCTCGCCGTCAAGCGGCTCGATCTGGTGCGGGGGCTGGTCCTGTCCAACACCGCCGCCCGGATCGGCACCAAGGAGATGTGGCAGGCGCGCATCGACACCCTGCGCGCGGAGGGAATGGAGGCACTGGCGGATGCGGGGATGGAGCGCTGGTTCTCGCGCGATTTCCGGGCTGCCGGCAAGGTTGGACCTTGGCGCGAGATGCTGTTGCGCCAGCCGGCCGAGGGCTACGCGGGTTGTTGCGCCGCCATCGCGGGCACCGATTTCTACACACCCACCAGCGGGTTGCGCCTGCCGGTGCTGGGCATCGCCGGCTCGGAAGATGGCGCCACACCTCCCGATCTGGTGCGCGAAACGGTGGACCTGGTTCCAGGCGCGCGATTTTGCCTGATGCGGCGCGCGGGCCATCTGCCCTGCGTGGAACAGCCCGAGGCCTATGCAGGGCTGCTGCGCGACTTCCTGCGCGGTATCGGTCATATCTGATCCTATTCGAAAAGCGACACGCGCTGTCGCATCGCGCCCGTCACGCCGGGCAAGACCCATGATATGCCGGGGCATGCCAGTGAGACCTATCAGGTGACGGCAGCCCCCGAGGCCGCTTTCTCTGCCCCGCGCCGCGCCCGTGCGATGGGGCTGATGATCGTGGGCTCCATCGGGATCAGCTTCGGCGGGCTGCTCATCCGCTCGATCGAAGAGGCGGATGTGTGGCAGATGCTGGTCTACCGCTCCTTGGCGTTGGTGGTGGCGGTGGGCCTTCTGATGGGGCTACGCTATGGTCGGGAGACGCCAGCGCGCATCCGGGCCATCGGCAGGCCGGGGCTTCTGGCGGGGCTGATGCTGGCCGGGGCGACCACTTCCTTCCTGCAGTCGATTACCACCACCACCGTGGCCAACACGCTCTTCATGCTCAGCGCCATCCCCTTCTTCACCGCCGCGCTCGCGCGGGTCTTCCTGGGCGAGCGGCTGATGCGCTCGACGGTGATGACGATGATGGCCGCCGCCGCCGGCGTGGCGGTGATGGTCTCGGGCGGCATCGGATCGGGCTCGCTTTACGGCAACCTTATGGCGCTTGTGACGGCGCTCAGCTTTTCCGGCTATGCGGTGGTGGTGCGACGGCACCGCGAGATCGAGATGCTGCCCGCGCTGATGATTTCGGGGGCGATCGTGTTCTCGGTGGCGCTGGTGCTGCGTTGGGACGATCTGGCCGTCCCGCTGCGGGACATCCTGCTCTGTTTCCTTCTGGGCGGCGTCCTCTCGGGGGCGGCCAACGCGCTCTTCATCGCTGCGTCGAAGCACCTGGTCGCGGCGGAACTCACGCTCTTCATGCTGTTGGAATTCGCGCTCGGTCCGGTCTGGGTCTGGCTCTTCATCGCCGAGACCCCAACCGCGGCCACCGTGCTGGGCGGCACCATCGTCATCGCCTCGGTCGCGGTGCGCTCGGCCATCGAGATCGCACTCAACCGTCGGCGGCGCAAGCGGGGCATCGGCGCGCCCTACTGACCGCCCGCGCCCCTGCCCCGCGGATCGGGAAGCTGTTTTGCCCGGCTGCGTCGTTTTCCGTCTTGAACCTCAAAAAGAATCCGGGTCAGTCTTCGCCAAAACCCGAGGGAGGGACAGAGATGCAAACCATCAAAGCCGCCGTGTGCCACGAATTCGGCCAGCCGCTCGTGATCGAGGACGTGCAGCTGCGCGCGCCCGAGCAGAACGAAATCGAAGTGACGCTGGAGGCGGTGGCGATCTGCCATTCCGATATCTCCTATGCCGACGGCGCCTGGGGCGGGACGCTGCCGGCCGTCTATGGCCACGAGGCCGCGGGCCGGATCACCGGCGTCGGCGCGGGCGTCACCGGGCTTGCCGAGGGCGACCCGGTGGTAGTGACGCTTATCCGCGCCTGCGGCCAGTGTCCCAGCTGCGGCGCCGGCCGGCCCACCGGCTGCGAGACGTCCTTCGACGGGGATCATGGCGCGCTGAAGACAGCCGATGGCGGCGTGCTGTTTCAGGCGATGGCCTGCGGCGCCTTCGCCGAAAAGGTGGTGGTGCATCAAAGCCAGGTTGTGAAGCTGCCCGAGGACATGGCCATGGATGTGGCCAGCCTTCTGGCCTGCGGGGTGATCACCGGCATCGGCGCCGTGGTCAACGCGGCCGGCCTGCGCGCGGGGCAGGACGTTGTGGTGATCGGCGCGGGCGGCGTCGGGCTCAACGCCATCCAGGGTGCGCGCATCGCGGGCGCGCGGCGGATCGTGGCGGTGGACATGAGCTCCGAGAAACTGGCCGATGCCAAGGCTTTCGGTGCGACCGACGGGGTGCTCGCCACAGAAGAGAAGCCGTGGCGCGCGGCAAAGAAGGCGATGGGCCGCGGGGCGGATGCAGTTCTGGTCACCGTGGGCGCCGCGGGCGCCTATGACACGGCACCGCGCTATCTGGCCGGCGGCGGGCGGGTGATCATGGTGGGCATGCCCGCCACGGGCGCAGCCTCGAGCTATGAGGCGGCGAATTTCGCCGCCGCGGGTCAGGCGATGATCGGCTCGAAGATGGGCGAGGTGGTGATCCGGCGCGATATCCCCTGGATGATCGACCTCTACGGTCAGGGGCGGCTGATGCTGGACGAGCTGATTTCGAACCGCTGGCGACTCGAACAGATCAACGAGGCCATCGCCGACACCAAGGCCGGCGGCGCGCGGCGCAACGTGATCGTGCTGCGCTGAGCCACCGGCGCGAAACCGACGTAACACCGACGCGATACCGACGCCGGAAATCGGCCACCGGAGGCCCGCCATGAAACTTCAGGATCTCGACATCATCGTCACATCGCCCCCGGCGCCCGGCTGGGGCGGGCGCTACTGGATACTGGTGAAGCTGACCACCGATGACGGCATCACCGGCTGGGGCGAATGCTATGCCTCCTCGATCGGTCCCGAGGCGATGAAGCCGGTGATCCGGGATGTGTTCGAGCGGCACATGGCCGGCGAAAACCCCGAAAACATTGAGCTTTTCTTTCGCCGCGCCTATTCTTCCGGTTTCACCCAGCGCCCCGACCTGACCGTGATGGGCGCGTTTTCGGGGCTCGAGATCGCCTGCTGGGACATTCTCGGCAAGGCCCGCGACCGGCCCGTCTGGGCACTTCTGGGCGGCCGTATGAACGACCGCATCCGCGCCTATACCTATCTCTACCCCCTGCCGCATCACCGCATTGCCGATTTCTGGACCTCCGCCGAGATGGCTGTCGAAAGCGCGC
>JAUIBJ010000333.1 GCA_030428025.1 Alphaproteobacteria bacterium | reverse complement strand
GCGCGGGTCGCCGAAATCCTCCATCCAGCGCAGGGGTCGGCCCGGGCCGGCATTATAGCCGGCGGCCACCATCACCACGTTGCCGTCGAACCGGTCGACGAGCTGGGCCAGATAGGCCGATCCCAGCCGGGCGTTGTAGCGCCAGTCCGACATCACCCGCGACCGGCTATGCGCCAGCCCGAGGCTGCGCGCCACGTCCGAGGCGGTGCCCGGCATGAGCTGCATCAACCCCTGCGCGCCCGCCCCGCTCTTGACGCCGGCGTCGAACTCGCTTTCCCGCCGGGCGATGGCCAGCGCCAGTTCGGCCGGCACCGGAAGATCGAGCTTGTGGAGGGGATGAAGCGCGTAATAGGGGCCGGGCACGACCAGCCCGCGCTCTGCCGCCGCCTTGCCCACCATCACCTGCAGATGTGGCTGGCCCATTTCTTCCAGCGCGTGGCCCAGCCGGTGAATGTCGTCCGTCTCCAGCGTATCCGTCAGGGCCTTGAAGAACTGTTCGGCCAGCGAAATGCGATCCGTGGCCACGAGCAGAACCCCCGCCTGGTAGAGCGGCGAGCGGAAAAAGGCCGCCTTGCGCAGATCGTCCTCGCGCGGGCGCCCGGCGAGGTCGGGGTCGGGCGGAAGGCCCGCGCGCTCGGCGGCCAGAAGCCCATAGAAGCTGGTCTGATACTGCGCGCCGAAGGCATAGGCGAGCTGGGCGGCCTCGTCATCGCCCATCGCCTCCTGCGCCCTGCCGATCCAATAGCCCGCCCGGCCCAGCGAAATGGGTGTCTCAACGGCGGCGCGGAAACGTTGGAAATGGTCAAGCGCCAGATCGGGCGCGTCGAGATAGGTCAGCGCCAGATAGCCCGACAGCCATTCCAGATCGGCATAGTTAGAGCCCTCGACAAGCTGATGCACAGCGGCGATCCGGTAGGCGAGGCCGGGATTGCCATCGCGCATCTGCGCCCGTGCCAGATAGCGCCGCCAGCCGCCCCAGCGGTCGGGCTCGCCCAGACCGCCGCTCAACTCGCTCTGTTCCAGAAGCCGCTTGATGGCGCTGGCGTTCCGACCAGTCCTTATGTCGCGTTCGAAGAATTCATAGGCGATCCCGGCATCGGTGTCGCCGCCCTCGGGCAGATCGCTGTCGCGGACGATCTTGCCGCGCTTGATGTCTTGCCGGGTCTCGGCCAAGGCGCGTGACCGTTTGCTCACCAGCGGCAGCATCTGCTGGACATCGCGCAGCCCGCGCCAGAGCGCCATCTGCAGGCGCGCCTCGTGATGCGGCTTCAGCAAATCTCCATGGGCGTCGAGAAAGGCGTCGTGCTCGGCGGTTGACAGATCGAGGGTGCGCCAGGCCAGCACGATGCTGGCCTGTGCCTCACCGGTCTGTCCGCTCTCCGTCAGGGCGCGGGCATAGCTGAGCGCGCCGTCGCCCGTCTGCGGGCTGTAGCCGTCATAGAAGGCCAGCAAATCCTCGGTTCCGGCATTGGACATGACCTCCTCGTTGCGTCGTCGCAGACGGTCAATGCCGGGCCAGTCGGGATGGGCCGCGAGGAACGCCAGCACCTCCTGCGGGCTGCCCCGCCCTTCGCGCAGACGGATCCATTCCACCAGCGCCACGGCCGCCGGGCCATCGCGCGCGGCGATCTTCGCCGCCGTCTCCCAGCGGCCGGCCTGCATGGCCTCGAAGGCGGTTGCCAGGGGCCGCGGCGCGCGCGGCATTGGGTCGTCCTGGGCGGCTGCCGGCAGGCAAAGGCCCAAGAACAGAAACAAAACCGCAACGAGGCGCAACATCTCTTGCATTTCCTGCCCGTGCAAAGGATAGACACGCCCAGCCTAAGCGCGCAGACGGGGGCTCGTCCACTCACAAGCTTGGCAGATGGGCGGCATGCCGCTACTGTCGCTCCGCCGTCTAGCGGGCCTGTGCCCGAACCGCAACGCATGTCGAAGGAGCGTGTCATGTTCAAAGGATCCTTTCCGGCCCTGGTCACGCCGTTCAAGAACGGCGAGCTGGATATCGAGACGCTCAAGAAACTTGTGGAATGGCATATCGGCGAAGGCAGTCATGGTCTGGTACCTGTGGGCACCACCGGCGAAAGCCCGACGCTCAGCCATGAAGAGCACGAGCGCGTGGTAGAGGAAGTCGTGCGCGCCGTCGATGGACGGGTTCCGGTGATTGCCGGGGCCGGGTCGAACAACACGGTTGAATCGATTCGCTTCATGCAGCATGCCGCCTCGGTCGGTGCCGATGCCGCGCTGGTGGTGACCCCCTATTACAACAAACCCACACAGCGGGGGCTGATCGCGCATTACACAGCGCTGCACGATTGCTGCGACCTGCCGATCATCATCTACAACATCCCCGGCCGCTCGGTCGTCGACATGACGCCCGCGACCATGGGCGAACTGGCGAAACTGCCGAGAATCATCGGGGTGAAGGATGCCACCGGCGATCTGGCCCGGGTGAGCGACCAGCGCATCACCTGCGGCAAGGATTTCATCCAGATTTCGGGCGAGGATGCCACCGCCCACGGGTTCAACGCCCAGGGTGGCGTGGGTGTGATTTCGGTCACCGCCAATGTGGCGCCGCGCATGGTGGCGGATGTGCAGGAGGCATGCCTTTCAGGGGACTATGCCAAGGCGCTGGAAATCCAGGACCGGCTGATGCCGCTGCACAAGGCGATCTTCACCGAGCCGGGACTGGTGGGCGTGAAATACGCCATGTCCGTTCTCGGGCTTTGCAGCGAAGAGGTGCGCTCGCCGCTGACCGGTCTGAGCGACGCGACCAAGGCGCTCGTCGAGGACGGCATGCGCCACGCGGGGCTGATGAACTGAGCCGGCGGCCGCTCGCCCGATCCGGTGGGTTTTGCCGAAAGGGGGCCGGATCAAGGGCGGTACAGCCGGCGTGAAACGGGGGGACGTTCCCCGGCCAGCCTTGACCCGTTGCGCGGGTCTTCCGAGGTCAGGGCGGCCGTCGCTGGCTGCCGAACAGACATCACAGCGGCAGACAACGCTGCCGCGACGAAGCTATCCGTTAAAGTGAAGGATGTTGGAGCGGGTGATGAGATTCGAACTCACGACATTTACCTTGGCAAGGTAACGCTCTACCCCTGAGCTACACCCGCATCCTTGGGTGAGGCGTGAGATATAAAGTCTGGCGCGGGGCTGCAAGAGGAAATTGCGCCCCTGCGCCAGAAATTTGCCGATCCGACGGCGCCCCCGACCCTGCCATTATTCCAGTTCGATCATGAGATCCTTGGCGTCGACCTGAGAGGCGGGCTGGACATGGATGGCCTTCACCGTCGCGTCGCGCTCGGCGTAGATTCCGGTTTCCATCTTCATCGCCTCGATGGTCAGCAGCGGGTCGCCCTCCCTGACCTTCTGGCCGACCTGAACCGAGACCGAGGCAACCACGCCGGGCATGGGCGCGCCCACATGATCCGGATTGCCCTGCTCGGCCTTGGGCCGCTGGGTGGTCTGCGATTTCACCATCCGGTTGGGCACGCGGATGACGCGGGGCTGGCCGTTCAGTTCGAAGAAGACGCGCACGTCGCCGTCCTCGTTGGTCTCGCCCACGGCCTGCAGGAGGATCTCCATCGTCTTGCCCGGGTCGATCTCGACGCTGATCTCCTCGCCCGGCGCCATGCCGTAGAAGAAGGTCTTGGTGGGCAGGGTGCGCACCGGGCCATAGGTGCGGTGGCGGCCCATGTAATCGAGGAAGACCTTGGGATACATCAGGTAGCCGTTCAGATCCTCGTCATCGACCGATTTGCCCTCGAGCTGTTTGGAGAGATCCTTGCGGGTGGCCTCCAGATCGACGGGCTTGAGGTGCTTGCCGGGGCGCTCGGTGTTGGGCTTGTCGCCCTTGAGAACCTTCTTCACGATGCCCTCGGGGAAGCCGCCGGGGGGCTGGCCGAGATTGCCGCGCATCATGTCGACGACCGAATCGGGGAAAACCACATCGACCTCCGGGTCTTCCACCTGCGCGCGGGTCAGGCCCTGGCTGACCATCATCAGCGCCATGTCGCCCACCACCTTCGAGGAAGGCGTGACCTTGACGATATCGCCGAACATCCGGTTCACGTCGGCATAGGTCTGCGCCACCTCGTGCCAGCGCTCCTCCAGCCCCAGGGAACGGGCCTGCGCCTTGAGGTTGGTGAATTGCCCGCCCGGCATCTCGTGAAGGTAGACCTCGGAGGCAGGCGCCTGCAATCCGGCCTCGAAGGCGCGGTACTGTGCCCGAACATGCTCCCAGTAGATCGACATCGCGCGCACATGGGCGATGTCGATACCGGTGTCGCGCTCGGTATGCTCCATCGCCTCGACGATCGAGCCCAGGCAGGGCTGCGAGGTGCCGCCCGAGAAGGCATCCATTGCGGCATCCACCGCGTCCACGCCGGCATCCGCCGCCGCCAGGATCGAGGCGCCCGACAGGCCGGACGTGTCGTGGGTATGGAAATGGACGGGAATGTCGATCTCGTTCTTCAGGGCGGTCACCAGCGCCCGCGCGGCGGCTGGCTTCAGCAGGCCCGCCATGTCCTTCAGCCCCAGTACATGGGCGCCCGCGTCCTGCAATTGCCGGGCCATGCCGACATAGTATTTCAGGTCGTATTTGGCGCGGTCGGGGTCGAGGATGTCGCCGGTGTAGCAGATCGTGCCCTCGCAGATCCTGCCCGTGTCGAGCACGGCGTCCATCGCCACGCGCATGTTCTCGACCCAGTTGAGGCTGTCGAACACGCGGAACACGTCGACCCCGGTCTCGGCCGCCTGACGGACGAATTCGCGCACCACGTTGTCGGGGTAGTTGGTGTAGCCCACGCCGTTGGAGGCGCGGAGCAGCATCTGGGTCAGCAGGTTTGGCATGGCGGCGCGCAACTGGCGCAGACGCTGCCACGGGCATTCCTGCAGGAAGCGATAGGCCACGTCGAAGGTGGCGCCGCCCCAACATTCCACCGAAA
>JAUIBJ010000332.1 GCA_030428025.1 Alphaproteobacteria bacterium | reverse complement strand
ATGGAGCCTATGGCCCGGGACATCTGTGTTTTTCCGCCACCCGCGCCGAGATCGACGCGTGGCGCGCCCGGCTGGCGGCGGCGGGATATGATGTCGAGGCGGAGTTCGACTGGCCCAACGGCGCCCGATCGCTCTATTTCTGCGATCCGGCGGGCAATTCGGTGGAGATCGCCGAAGCGCGACTCTGGTTTGACGAAGCCTGAGGGGCGCTGCCCCTCGGCCTTCGGCCTCACCCCGGGATATTTCCAGCAAGAAGAAAGGCCGGAGACAGGACTGCCCCCGGCCTTTTCCTTGTCTGGCACGATCGCGCGATCAGCCGGCGGCAGTCACCGCACGGCGAGCCATGACGCCCGTCAGATGCGCGCGATAGGCGCCCGAGCCGTGCACGTCCGAGATCATGTTCGACGCATCGGCCGACATCCCCTCCAGCGCGTCGGCCGAGAAGTTCGAAGACAGCGCCTCTTCCGCCTCGGTCCATCGGAAGACGCCCCCGTTCGAGGCCCCCGTCACCGCCACGCGCACGCCGTCGCTATGTTTGGCCACGAAGACGCCCACCAGCGCAAATCGCGAGGCAGGTTGCTCGAACTTCATATAGGCCGCCTTCTCCGGCACCGGCAGCTTCACCTCGGTGATGATCTCGCCATCCTCCAGCGCTGTCTCGAAGAGGCCGGTGAAGAAATCGTCCGCCGCGATCTCGCGGGTGTTGGTGACGATGGTGGCGTTCGAGGCGAGCGCCGCCGACGGATAGCAGGCAGAGGGATCGTTGTTGGCGAGGCTGCCGCCGATAGTGCCCCGGTTGCGCACCGCAGGATCGCCGATATTGCCGGCAAGGGCGGCCAGCGCCGGGTAATGCTCCTGCGCGGCCACATCCGCATGGATGGTGGCCCCGCCGATGCAAACCCGTCCGCCGTCGTCGACGCAGATGCCGCGCATCTCGTCGATGCCCGCAAGGCTGACCAGCTTGGACGGCATCGCCAGCCGCTGCTTCAGCGACGGGATCAGCGTCTGCCCGCCCGCCAGCGCCTGCGCATCGTCCTGGCCGAGCGCCTTGACCGCGTCGGCAATGGTGGAGGGACGTTCGAAATCGAATGCATACATTGGTCTTCTCCTCCTCAGCCCTGCATTGCCTGCCAGACCCGCGAGGGCGAGACCGGCATGTCGATATGCGTGACGTTGTGCCCGCCCGATTGCAGCGCGTCGATCACCGCATTCACGATCGTGGGCGGCGAACCGATGGCCCCTGCCTCGCCACAGCCCTTTACGCCCAGCGGGTTGTGGGTACAGGGCGTCTGGCAGGAATGATCGACGGCGTAGAACGGCACGTCGGCGGCGCGCGGCATGGCGTAATCCATGTAGGAGCCGGTCAGTAGCTGGCCGGTCTCGTCATAGACGCAATGCTCCAGCAGGGCCTGGCCGATCCCCTGGCCAATCCCGCCATGCACCTGCCCGTCGACGATCATCGGGTTGATGATGTTGCCGAAATCGTCCGCCGCGGCGAAGCGTTCGACAGTGACCTTCCCGGTTTCCGGGTCGACCTCGACCTCGCAGGCATAGGCGCCCGCCGGGTAGGTGAAGTTGGCCGGATCGTAGAAGGCCGTCTCCTCCAGCCCCGGTTCGATCTCGTCGAGCGGGTAATTGTGGGGAACGTAGGCCGCCAGCGTCACATCGCCCCAGGCGACCGACTTGTCGGTGCCGGCCACGGTGAACTGGCCGTCCTTCAACTCGATATCGGCCTCGCTGGCCTCCATCAGGTGGGCGGCGATCTTCTTGGCCTTGTTGATGATCTTCTCGGTCGCCCGAACCATGGCCGAGCCACAGACCGCCAGCGAGCGAGACCCATAGGTGCCCATCCCGAACGGGATCTTGGAGGTGTCGCCATGCACGATGTCGATCATGCCCGGGTCGATCCCCAGCATCTCGGCCACCACCTGCGGGAAGGAGGTTTCATGCCCCTGACCGTGGCTGTGTGCCCCCACCATGACGGAGATCGACCCGGTAGCGTTCACCCGCACGGTGGCGGCGTCGTACAGCCCCGCGCGCGCGCCAAGCGCCCCGACAAGCGCCGAGGGGGCGATACCGCAGGCCTCGATATAGCAATTGACGCCGAAACCCCGCAGCTTGCCGTTCTTCTCGCTTTCCGCACGGCGCGCCGGGAAGCCCTTGATGTCGGCGATCTCCTCCAGCTTGTCCATGGTCGCGACGTAGTCGCCGGTATCGTATTCCACTGCCACCGGCGTGGCATAGGGGAACTCGGTGATGAAGTTCTGCCGGCGCAGCGCGATCGGATCGACGCCCAGCTCGCGCGCGGCCTTGTCGATCACCCGCTCCAACTGGAAGGTGGCCTCGGGCCGGCCGGCCCCGCGATAGGCGTCCACCGGCACGGTGTTGGTGAAAACCGCCTTCACGTTCACATAGATATTCGGCGTCTTGTAGTTACCGGCCATCAGCGTGCCATGCAGATAGGTGGGCACGCAGGGCGCGAAAGTCGAAAGATAGGCGCCAAGATTGGCGTAGGTCTCGGTGCGGATGGCGGTGAAGTTGTTGTCGGCATCCAGCGCCAGGTCGATCTTGGTGACGTGATCTCGGCCCTGCGCGTCGGAGATGAACGCCTCCGACCGGCTCGACGTCCATTTCACCGGGCGGTTGAGCTGCTTGGCCGCGAAGGTCACGAAGGCCTCTTCGGCATAATGATAGATCTTCGAGCCGAAGCCGCCGCCCACATCCGGCGCGATCACCGTCAGCTTGTGCTCCGGAATGCCCAGTACGAAGGCGCCCATCAGGAGCCGGATCACATGCGGGTTCTGCGAGGTCGTGTAAAGCGTGCTTTCGTCGCTGGCGCGCTTGTAATCGCCCACTGCCACGCGCGGTTCCATCGGGTTGGCAACGAGGCGCTGGTTCACCAGTTCCAGCGTGGTTACATGGGCGGCATTGGCAATCGCCTCGTCGACGGCGGCCTTGTTGTCCTCGATGAACCCCCAGTCGTAGCAGAGATTCGACGAGAGTTCCTCGTGCACCTTGGGCGCGCCGTCCTCCAGCGCGGCCTTCATGTCAAGAACCGCCGGCAGTTCCTCGATATCGGGCATGATCGCCTCGGCCGCGTCGCGGGCCTGTTCGCGGGTCTCGGCCACCACGGCCGCGATCGGGTCGCCCACGTGACGCATGCGGCCCTGGGCCAGGATCGGATGCGGTGGTTCCTGCATCGGCTCGCCATGCTTGTCGGTCACCTGCCAGCCGCAGGGAATGGTGCCCACCCCCTCGAAATCCGCACCGGTAAAGACGCGCAGCACGCCCGGCATGCTCTCGGCCTGCGAAGTGTCGATGCCGTTGATGCGCCCATGCGCCACATCCGAGCGCAGGAAATGCACATAGGCCTGTCCATGCACGTTGATGTCGTCGGTATAGTTGCCGGCCCCTGTCAGGAACCGAACATCCTCGCGCCGCTTGGTTGGGGCGCCAATGCCTCCGTCTGCTGGCATCTTTCAAGTCCTCCCTAAAGTCTTCCGGCCTGTCGCTGCGCCGGGTCTGCCCCTGAGGGGCGTTACTGGTTCCAGAGCCACCGAATTTCCTCGACGGTGAAATCCCTGTTGGTTTCGGTTCCCTCGCTGTGCACGACGAGAAAGGCGTCGACGACCCCGTTGACGATGGGGCACATGATCACCGCGTCCTGATCGCCCGGGAGCAAGTCCCAGCCGTAGACCACCCAGTTGGCCCGCGCCACATGGCCGCCGCCATTCGAGTTCTTGTAGCGGTAGAACACATTCTCCGCCTTGGTCATGCAGGTTTCGCGATTGAAGGTCTGGCCCAGTTCGATGGTGTCGTAACTTTCCGCCAGCGCGGCACCCGTGCTCATCGCAAGCCCGAGCGCAGCCGCCCAGCGGACCGGTACGAGGCGCAACGCCGCCACCACGTCATTCCGCGGCGACCTGGCCCGCATCCTGACCGGAGGCCGCCATGATCGCCTTGACAATGTTGTGATAGCCGGTGCAGCGGCAGATATTGCCTTCCAGATAGTCGCGGATCTCCGACTCGCTGGGCTTGGGATTCTTCTGCAGCAGGGCGGCCGCTGTCATCACCATGCCCGGCGTGCAGAAGCCGCATTGCAGGCCGTGATGATCCTGAAACGCCTGCTGCACCGCGTTGAGCGATCCGTCGGGGCCGGCCATGCCTTCGATGGTGACCACCTCGGCCCCCTCGCATTCGGCGGCGAAGACGCTGCAGGCCTTCACGTCCTTGCCGTTCACATGTACCACGCAGGCGCCGCACTGGCTGGTGTCGCAGCCCACATGCGTGCCGGTGAGGCCCAGATTGTCTCTGAGAAAGTCGACAAGCAGGGTGCGGCCTTCGATCTCGCCGGACGCAGCCTTGCCATTCACGGTCATGGAGACCTGTGGCATGAGGTTCCTCCCAATGTTGTTTTTCTAAATCCCGCGCCGAGTTAAGCACGCCGCCGACCGGTTGAGAACCCGGTTTTTTGAGTCCTGCCGGCTTTTGCCGCGGGCCGCCCCCGCTCAGTGGCGCCGGTCGCGCTGGCGCGGCTGGGGCCGGGTGGGGATTTCCTTCAGAAGGCCACCCACCCCCATCGCCGCGATGTCGGCGCTGGTCACGGGCACGCCGCAGGCCACCCGGCTCAACACCCAGTCGGCCCCGTGCAGGACAGGCGAGCGGGCGCTGTTCGGCAGCCCGATCACCGGTTTTCCCTCCACCTGTCCGAGAAACAGCAGGTTGCCGGGATCGACCGGCATCCCGAAACGTTCCACCCCCCCGCCCGCGCGGCGCAGGGCCTCGGGCGCGGTGTCGTGCAGGTCGGAAGTGGCCGACCCCGTGAGAATCAGCACGATATCGCCCACCGCCCCGGCGATGGCGCGGGCCAGCGCCGCTTCCTCATGAGGCACGGTCAGGGTTTCGGCCAAGCGCATGCCGAGCCCGGTCAGCCGCGTTTCGATCGCGT
>JAUIBJ010000331.1 GCA_030428025.1 Alphaproteobacteria bacterium | reverse complement strand
TGCCCGTCAATGTGAGCGGCCGCGCCGGCGATGGGCGGGATGTGCGCATCACGCTTTGCGTGACGCCCGATTATCTGGCCCTCGGCAGCGACCGCGACTATGTGCGCGTGCCGCTCGGCCTGCGCGCGGCGACCCGCATTGGCGAAGAGTTCAACATGATCCTGCCCACGCCGCGGATGGTGGACATGATCTACCGCGCCGCGGCGGTGCGCCTGTCACCGCAGCCGATGACGCCAGGGCCGCAGATGACCTCGACCGCCTATTTCATGCGCCACAACGACACGGTCGAAGCACAGAGGCAAAGCGCCGGCGTCGCGCCGGGCACGCTGATTTCCGGGCATAAAAAAGATGTGGTTCTCACCACGCGCCTGGCCTCGAACCGCGGCAAGGTGGCGATCTATGGCTGGCACCGGCGCAATGGCCGACCGATCCAGCCGCTCTCCACCGTGCACGGAGCGGGCTATGCCGACTACAGCCATGGCGTCCGGCTGGTCAGCCGCACCGCTTTCCTCGACGGTCGGGCGGTGGACCTGCAAAGCCTGATGGCCGACCCGCGCTATGCCGGGCTTCTCAGCAACGAAGGCCCGATCGGCGGGCCGCGGCTTCAGATGGCGGCGCTCGCCGCGAACTGACAAGGGCCAAGTCGTCGAGACGAAATCAGGGCGCCCTTTTGCGGTCCGGTTTCGGTTCGGTGCCCGCTGCCGCATTGGGTCGGGCCAGGCCGAGCTAAAGCGTTTCGCCTTTAACCTGAGAAATCAGCGAAATGCGAAACGCGTGCAACGGTTGGACAGTGCGCTGCGTTTCACGAAAATCCTCGATTCAGGTTTTTCGCGAAACGCTTTAGTGCGTCAGATACAGCGCCCACCGTCAACCTCCATGCACACCCCCGTCACCATGCTCGCCTCGTCGGAGCAGAGAAAACAGGCGGCATTGCCCATATCCGCCGGCGTGGAGAACCGGCCCATCGGAATGGTGGAGAGGAACCTGGCCCGCATCTCGGGCGTGTCCTCACCCATGAAACTCGCCAGAAGCGGGGTTTCCCCCGCCACCGGATTCAGCGCGTTCACCCTTATGCCCAAAGGCGCCAATTCCACCGCCATTGCCTTCGTCGCAGTGATCATCCAGCCCTTGGAGGCGTTGTACCAGTTCAACCTCGGCCGTGGGCTGACCCCGGCGGTTGACGCCATGTTGAGGATCGCACCCGAGCCGCGCTCCTTCATGCCGGGCACGAAGGCCCGCGCGGTCAGGTAGACCGACTTGCAGTTCACTGCGAAGACCCTGTCGAAATCCTCTTCCGTCACCTCCTCCAGCACCTGCGGCAGATGGGTAATGCCAGCGTTGTTCACCACGATATCGGGAACGCCGAAGGTTTTTTCGGCGGCCAAGGCCATGCCCTGCACGCTGGCCTTGTCAGAGACATCGACCGCGCAGGCATAACACGCCAGTTCCCCGGCCAGCGCCGCGGCCTTCTCGCCGTTGATATCGGCGATCATCACCTTGGCCCCCTCGGCCAGGAACTTGCGCACGATCCCCTCGCCAAAACCGCTCGCCCCGCCGGTGACGATGGCTGTCTTGCCTTCCAGCCGCATGGCCGTTCCTCCCTCACTCCTCCAGTCTGACGCTGTTGCTATCGCCTTTGTCGCGGCTGCACCAGATTGCGCGTGCGAAGAATGCTCGACTGCCAGATGATCCACAGGAAAGGACTCGCCCATGATCCGCCGGTTCGGACCCGAAACCGCCCTGCTTCTGATCGACGTGCAGAAAGGCGTAAACGTGCTCGAGCATTGGGGCGGGCCGACAGGGCGGCGCAACAACCCCGGCGCCGAGGCGGAAATGGCACGCCTCCTAGCGACCTGGCGCGACACGGGCCTGCCGGTGATCTTCACAAAGCATGACAGCCGCGAGGCCGCCTCGCCGCTGAAGCTGTCGCTGCCCACGGGCGAGATGATCAAAGGGTTCGAGCCCCAAGCCGGCGAGATTGTGATCAAGAAGGACGTGAACTCGGCCTTCATCGGCACCGATATCGAGTTGCGGATGCGTCAGCACGGCATCACGCGGTTGGTGATCGCCGGATTCTTTACCAATTTCTGCGTCGAGACCTCCACCCGGATGGCGGGCAACCTGGGCTATGACACCTATCTGGTTCCGCAAGCCTGTGCCACCACCAACCGGATCGGGCCCGATGGCACCGATCACGATCCCGAAACGGTGCACGAGCTGTCGGTGGCCTCGCTCCACGGGGAGTTCTGCACCGCACTGTCGGTCGATCAGGCGCTCGCCCTGACGACGGCCGACGTGCCGGAGCTGGTGCGGGTTCAGGGCAACGAGTAAACCGGCCTCAACTCGCCCGGGCCGCGTCCAGATGGGCCCAGGCGCGTTGATCGGGGACATGCAGGCGCAGGCTGTCGCCCACGGCAAGCGGCCCTTCCCGTTCGATCCATGCCGTGACGCCCCGCCGCCCTTCGGCCGCGCGCATGAAGGGCTTGCCATGGCCGGGGCGATCCTGCTCGATCTCCATGCCCGGGAAATGGCAGGGCCGGTTGTGCATGTCGATCACCAGCGTCGTTCCCGCCTCGGTCTGAAGCCGGGCCGACGGGGGAACATGGGTAAAATCCGGTATCCCCTCAACCACGATCGAGGCGCCCAGCCATTCGGGCTCCAGCCGGTCCAGCCCGATCTCGGCGGCGATCTCGGCCATTTCCTCGGCCGACAGAATCGAGAACTGCCGCACATTGGCGATCTCGGTGCCCTCGGGGTGCATCGTCTTGACCCGCACGCAGGAGGGGCGGGTCAGGCCGCCATGCGCCTCGCCTTCGACACCGGCGAAGCTGGCATAGACCTCCTCGCGGGGGGTCGAGCGGATCTGGCTCTCGTCCCCGTCCCGTTTGACAAGGCCGAGCCAGACGATCCTGCCGATGACATCGGTCGGTTTGAGCGCGGACATGACAGATCCTTTCCAGGCGGTCGCGGGTACGGGCACGGCACCCACATTGAATCGGGAAACTGAGCGCGGAAAATCACGCGGGGCTTCAGACCGTGAGGGTAAAGAAGATACGCCGGAAGGGAAAGAGTACCGATCCGTCCTTGCGGATCGGATAGGCGGCGTGCATCGCCTCCTCGTAGCGGCGGATCAACTCGGTCTTCTCGCTCTCGTCGAGCGCCTCCAGCACCGGGCGGGCATAGGTGCTTTCGGTGAAGCGGCGCACGGGATGGCTTCCGCTCTCGGCGCCCAGGCGCTGGTAGTATTCCGTCTCCCACATCCGGAACTGGCCCAGCGGTGACAGAAGCTCTTCATATTGCACCGGTGCCATCACGCCGGGAGTGCCCATCTTGCCAACCCTGCCGGGAAACAGTTCTTCGGCGAGGTTAAGCCAGACACGATGAGAAGGCGCACGGTTCTGATGCGGCATCTGGACGGCCAGCGTGCCGCCCTTGCCCAAAAGCGAGGCCAGCCGCGGCATCAGCTTCTCATGGGCGCCAACCCAGTGCAGCGCGGCGTTGGAAAAAATCAGGCCCGGTGCGCGGGTCGGGTGCCAGTCGCGGATATCGGCCTGCTGTAGCTTGTCGTAGACCTTCGACTGGCGTGCCTTCTCCAGCATCGCGGGCGAGGTATCGACGCCAATCACCTCGCGGCGGCCGGCGCGTGCCTTGAGCGCTTCGCCAAGTGCGCCGTTGCCGCAGCCAAGATCATATATATCGCCCGCCCCCAGCCGGCTCACCGCGTTAAGCAGGTCGAGCCCGGGGCGCAGGCGGAGATCGTGAAACCGGGCATAGGCGCCCGGGTTCCAATCTGAAATTCGCGAAGTCGTCGTCACGTCGAGGGTTCTGGCTCCATCCCGCCGTCGCCCGTCCCAGGCGATGATTTCGGCTTGGTCTTTGGAATGGCGGTGACGGAGGGCTTCTCTTCCTTCTCGGGCGCGCTGCCGTCGTCGTCGGATTCGGGCGGTTCACCCCGAATCACGCGCTCGATCTCCTCGCCGGTGAGGGTTTCGTATTCCAGCAGCCCTTGGGCCAGACGTTCCCAATCCTCGCGCCGCTCCAGCAGAATGGCATGGGCGCGATCATAGGCCTCGTCGATCAGCCGCTTGACCTCTTCCTCGATGAGTTCCTTGGTATGCGCCGAGATGGAAAAGCCGCCGGCGGCATTGCCCATATAGCCCTCGTGTGCCTGTTCGTAGTCGACATTCCCCACCTTGTCCGACATGCCCCAGCGCAGCACCATCGCGCGGGCCAGCCCACTGGCCTGCTGGATGTCGCCGGCGGGCCCGTTGGAGATGTTCTCGGGCCCGTATTTGATGATCTCGGCCGCCTTGCCGGCCATGGTCATGGCGAGCTTTTCCTCGCATTCCGACTTGTGCCAGTTCAGCCGGTCGATCTCGGGCAGGCTGACCACCATGCCCAAAGCACCGCCGCGCGGAATGATCGTGGCCTTGTAGACGGGATCGCATTTCGGCAACGTCAGGCCGACGATGGCATGGCCCGCCTCGTGATAGGCGGTCTTTTCCTTCTGATCGTCGGTCAGCACCATCGAGCGGCGCTCGGCCCCCATCATGACCTTGTCCTTGGCGTTCTCGAAATCCACCATGGTGACGAAACGCCGGCCCACGCGAGCGGCCATCAGCGCCGCCTCGTTGACGAGGTTGGCCAGATCCGCGCCAGAGAAGCCGGGGGTGCCGCGGGCGATAATCCGCAGGTCCACATCCGGGCCCAAAGGCGTCTTGCGGGCATGCACGGCGAGGATCTTCTCGCGGCCCTTGATGTCGGGGTTGGGCACCGTCACCTCGCGGTCGAACCGGCCCGGGCGAAGCAGCGCAGGGTCGAGAACGTCCTTTCGGTTGGTGGCGGCGATGATGATCACGCCCTCATTGGCCTCGAACCCGTCCATTTCCACCAGAAGCTGGTTGAGGGTCTGTTCGCGTTCGTCATTGCCGCCGCCATAACCCGCGCCCC
>JAUIBJ010000330.1 GCA_030428025.1 Alphaproteobacteria bacterium | reverse complement strand
CCAGTTCGGGGATGCCCGCGACATAGGTCGTGATCACCGGACGGCCGGCCGCCATCGCCTCCATGATCACCATCGGCAGACCCTCGGCGAAACTTGGCAGCACCAGCGCATGGGCGCGGGCAAGGGCTGCGCGCACCTCCGCTTCGGCCTGCCAACCCGCCAGGGTGACATGGGCATCGAGCCCCTCAGCAGCGATCGCCCTCTCCAGCGGCGCGCGCAACTCGCCATCGCCGATCAGCGTCAGATGCAGCCTCGGCAGCACCTCGGAAAGCCGCGACATCATCGGCACGAGGATCAACTGGCCCTTCTGTTCGACCAGCCGGCCAATGGAAAGAAGGTTGAGACCCTCGTCGGGCGCCGGTTCCGGCTCGGGAAAATTGGCCGGGTCGATGCCGCAATGCACTACCTTCACCCGGTCCCATGCGTCATGCGGTAGCCAGCGGCATAGCTGGCTGCGCCCGAAGCTGCTGATCGCGACGGTAAAGGCGGCCTCGCGCATCTTGGCGGAAAGCGACAGCGCCGAGGGGGCATCGAACTCCTCGGGCCCGTGGACGGTGAAACTGAAACCTGGACCGCCCAACCGGTGAACCAGCCGCGCCACTGCGGCGGCGTTGGTGCCGAAATGGGCGTGGAGATGCTCGACGCCCCGGGCGCGGGACAGTCCCAGCACGTGACAGGCCTCGGCCAGATAGATCAGGTGCCGCAACCGGCCCGAAGGCGAGGCTTTGCCCATCGACCATGCCGCCCGCAGCGCCGACAGAACCCCCGCCGGGCGCGTCAGAACCGCCCGCAGAACGGCCATACCCAGCCCGGCCGCCCCGGCCTCCAGCACGTAATGCGTGCGCGCTTCTTCGGCCCGGTCCTGCGGATCGACCAGCGGCACTGGGCTGCGGCGCATGGCGATGCGCTCGACATCGAGGCCCAGCCGCTCCAGCCCCTTCAGTTCGCGCCGGATGAAGCTTTGCGAGGTCTGGGGGTAGCTGTTCAGGATATAGGCGATCTTCAAATGATTTCTCCGGCTTGTCGTCCCGTCACCACGTTACCGACCACATACGGCGAGGCTAAGGCGAGATCGGGAAGGATTCGTGCAAGCTTGCCCGAGATTGACCGCGCCCCGGCCTGCCCCTAGCGTAAGTTCAAAGAGCTTGAGCAGTCGGATCACCACATCGCAATGAACCGTGTCGTCAATGCATTCCGGGGGTCGCAGCTGACCGCGCGGATCCTCCGCAGCACCTCTTGGGTTATCGTGGGTTATGGCGGGGCGCAGGCAATCCGTCTGGCCTCGAACCTGATCCTGACGCGCATCCTCTTCCCCGAGGCGTTTGGTCTGATGGCGCTCGTGACCATGGTCACGGTCGGCCTTATGATGTTCTCGGATGTGGGGATCGGGCCGGCTCTGGCCAGATCCCCGCGCGGCGACGAGCCCGCTTTTCTGAATACAGCATGGACAATGGCGGTGATGCGCGGCTGCGGGCTCTGGCTTCTGACGCTCCTCCTGGCCTGGCCCTTTGCCCAGCTTTACGGCCATCCGGAACTGGCGCTTTACCTGCCGGTGGCAGGGTTGTCGCTGATCATTACCGGGCTGCTGCCGACCCGGGTCGAAATGGCGCGCAGGCATTTGCAGATGGGCCGGGCGACGATGCTCGATCTCGCAGGCCAACTTGTCGGGCTCGCGCTTATGGTGCTTCTGGCCGTCTGGACGCGGTCGGTCTTCGCGCTGGTGGTGGGCGGGGTGCTCAGCAACCTGATCAAGCTTGTCCTGATGCGCGCCTTCCTGCCCGGCCACCGCGACCGGTTTCAGCTTGAACGCCCGGCGCTGAAGGAACTGGTGCATTTCGGCAAGTGGATCTTTCTCAGCACCGCCTTCGCTTTCGTCAGCGCCCAGGGCGACAAGGCAGTGCTGGGCAAGCTCCTGAGCCTCGAGATGCTGGGCATCTACAACATCGCCTTCTTCCTCGCGAGCTTTCCGATGATGCTGGGCCAGACGGTGGTGCAGGACCTGATGATCTCGGTCTATCGCAACCGCCCGCCCGAGGCCTCGGACGAGAACCGACGGAAACTGGCACGGATGCGGATGATGCTGACAGCGGGTCTTTGCGCGCTGCTGGTGCTCATGGCCTATGTCGGCCCGCCGCTGGTGGCCTTCCTCTATGACGACCGATACCTCGACGCCGGGCCGATCATCGTGCTTCTGTCCTGCGGCTTTCTGGCCCAGGTGATCGGGCTGACCTATGACCGCGCGGCACTGGCGGCGGGTGATTCCCGCGGTGCCTTTCTTTATTCCGGCCTTCGCTCGGTCCTTCAGATGGGGCTGTTGATCGCCGGGCTGAAAATGTTCGGCCTGGTTGGCGGCATCCTGTCTTACGGGGTAACGATGATGGCCGCGCATCTGCTGCTGATCCGGCTGGCGCGGCGCCACCATGCCTGGGATCCGTTGCACGATGCGGTCTATTTCCTTGGCGCCGGGGCGCTGGCGGCGGGCGCTGTCTGGTTGCACTGGGACGCGGTGGCCGGGCTGACGGCGGTGCCGGTCGACTGAACCGGAGGCGCCGCCGCCGATGGGTATCGTCAGGCCCGCAACCGCCGGGCGAAGACGTCTCGGCGCCAAGGCAGCCACCCTTTCGTCCGCCGCGCCTGCGGTACGGTAACGATCGGGGTGAAACCCAGGTCGCGCTCCATTATCGCCGAACTGCGCAGCACCGACTTGCGCAGGTCAAGCAGGAAGGCCAGTGCCAGCGCCGCCAGCACGCTGGCGAAGGCGCCCATCACGGCCATCTTGGTCCGAGACGGTGTCGAGGGATAGTCGGGCCAGGTGGCAGGCTCCAGAAAACCCAGGGTTTCGGACTGGCCCTGGCTTTCGAGTTGATAGGCGATTTCGGCGCTCTTGCGGCTTTCGCTGACGTTGCGCAGATCTTCCTGCAGCGCGGTCAGCCCGCGCTGGAAGGCCATGAGCTGAATCTGAAGCTCGGGATCGCGCTGACCGGAAAAGGACACGGCCTTGAGGCTATCGTCAAGATAGGCCCGCTGCTCGGTGAGACTATCGAGCCGTTCCATCGTCTCGGCCCGATCACGCTGTTCCAGCCGGGTGAGGTTGCCGCTGTCCTCGGTGCGCCCGAGTTGCCGTTCCAGCACGATCATCTGCCGTTCCACCGACAGGATCTCGGCCTTCAACGCCTCGATCTCGCGTTCCTGCGTGCTGTCCACGCCGGATTCGGGCAGGCCGTTTTCCTTGCGGAAACGGGCGATCTTGTTCTCCAATTCGGCAATCTGCGTTTCCAGCCGCTCCTCGCGCAAGGCGAAAAAGGACAGCGTCTCGCGGGCCCGTTCCAGCCGCATTTCGCGGCTGAGATCTATGGTGCGCTTGGCAATCTCGCCGGCCAGCGCCTGGGCGCTTTCCCGGTCGCCCCAGGTGGCGGAGATGCGCACCAGCGAAATCGCGCCGTCTTCGGTGCTGCCCGCCCGGGCCGCGGCGACGCCGGCAATGCGCACCGACTCGCGCAGGGCGATGACCTTCTCGTTGTCCGGCAGGCCGGCGATGTCATCGAGAAGGCCGAGATCTCCGGCAATCTCAAGAATGTTACCGTAGGCCATGATGCGCTGCTCGGCCACCTGCAACTGTCGGGCGTCGGCGGCGATCATGTTGGCCGGCGTCAACTCGTCGGCCACCTTGGCGCCCTCGACCTGCAGAACTGCCGTCGAGGTGTATTGATGCGCCTGCGACAGTGTGTAGAACACCGAGGCCGCGCAGCCGAGAAAGATCACCTGCAGGATCAGCCACAGCCTGCGCCGGACCATGTCCAGAAGTTCGATTACCCAATCTGAAAGTGTCATCAGCCGTATCCCGAGCTTGTCGTTTCAGTCATCGTTACACATACACATGCACGGGCCCGTCGGGGGCCGGTGCGAGCTTGGCGGTCAGGCTTTCGCCTTCGCCGTCCGGCCGCGGTTCAGTACCACGCCCAGAAACGGCGCCTTGCCGTCGAGCAGCTTCTGGCATCGCCGGATCTGCGGACCGGTGGTCTTGGTGGCATCCGCCACCACCAGAACGCCGTCGACCTGCGGCAGAAAGGCGGGCAGGTCGTCATATTCCAGCAGCGGCGGCATGTCGCACAGGACGACATCCGGTTTCAGGAAATCGGCCATGTCGTCCAGCGCCTCGGCGGCGCCTCGGCTTTGCAGGATTTCCGCCGGGTTGGGCGGAATGTCGGAGTTGAGGCCGATGGCAAGGTTCTCGCCATAGCGCTGCAGATGGTCCATGAACGAAACCTTGTCCTGCAACAGATCGGCGATGCTGTGCATGGCGGTGATCCCAAGCGCCTTTGCCAGGCCCGGCTTCCGCTGGTTGAGGTCCAGAAGAACCGTCTTCACATCCGGGATCGCCGCCATGCTGAGCGCCAGGTTGAGCGCCGTGAAGGTGGTGCCGCAGCCGGTGGTCGGCGCGGTCACCGCGACCCGTTTCCAGCCCTTGGCCTTCAGCGTCTGCAGAAGCTGGGTGCGCAACGCATCGGTGGCGTGCTTGACCTCGTCCGACGCCTGATAGCGGATCTTCTGGGCCGCGGCCTGCTGCGCACGGCGGGGCTGCTGGAGGATCTGCCAAGAACCGAGCGGATAGAGATCGCGGCCCGTCGCGGGCGCCGCCTCGGCCGGGGGCTCGACGGGCGCGGGCTCGGGTTCGGGTTCCTGCGCCGGCGCGGCCTCGTCAAGCTCCGGCCCGAGAAGCTGGCGGCGAAGCATCTGGTCTTCCCGTTCCGGCCCGAGAAGCTGGCGGCGAAGCTTCTGGTCGAACGGCAAATCCGGCTCGGGCAGGCCAGAGCCGGTGTCGCGTTCAGCCATCGGGTCCGTCGCACTGGCCCAGTTGAACGACATCTTATATCTCTCGAACATCATCTCACCAACATTTCCGCCCCAAAGCCCGGGCCAGGCTGCCCCCACTCTCCTTCTTCAACATCCCGTGCGGCGCA
>JAUIBJ010000329.1 GCA_030428025.1 Alphaproteobacteria bacterium | reverse complement strand
CCTTCCGAAAGGCTTGTCAGCGGCACGGCAATCGCCTAGGCGACCCCAATGCACCGGATCGTGGTCTGTTCAACATGCGAAGGGGTCGACGGCAAGCAGTTTGCCGCCGGCCTGCGCACGGCCGTGGCCGAGCGCGCAATGAATTTCGAGGTGCAGGTGCGTGACTGTATGTCGAACTGCGCCCGCCCTCTGTCGGTGGCCTTCACCGCGCCGGGCAAGGCCACGTATCTGTTCGGAGACATCGACCCTGAAACCGATCTCGCCGACATGCTGGCCTTTGCGCGGCTGTATTCCGACACGCAGGATGGCTGGATCGACGACGCCCGGCCCGCCGGCCGGCTGCGCTTCTGCCTCATCGGCCGCGTCCCGGCCTGAGCAGGAGTTGCATCCAGGCTTCTTTCTGGTCGAAAATACCCCGATCCGACGCCCGTCACAGAGACCATCATTCGATCACCAGTGTCTCGGTGGCCTCGATGGGCTCGCCCTCGACGGCCAGTTGGGTGTGGTCGTTGGCATTGAGCGTCACCCGCACCTCGTGCTCCCCCACGGGCAGGGCCGAGAGGTGGTACCAGGGCCCGTAGGCGCGTCCGAGCTTCACCCCGTCCACATAGACATGGGCATGGCCCCGGCCGGGGATGTGGGTGCCGTTCACGGCCTCGGGGTCGAAGGCGAAATTCTCGACACGGATTTCCAGGTTGCGGCTTTGCGCCCCGTCCGGGTGCAGCGCGATCGAGAGCCTTGGCGCCGGGTCTCCGGCCTCGGTGAGTTCCGTGTGGTCGTGGCCGCTCTCGCCGTGATCGTGGGCGGCGTGGTCATGTACCTCCGGCCCGTGATCATGGCCCTGCAACTGCGAGCCGGTGGTGGCGGCCACCAGAAATCCGCCGCCGAAGCCGAAGAAAAGGCCGATGACTAGAAAGATGAAGGTCTTGGGCATTGACTGTCCTCCTGACATCCCCGGCGGCGCCGTGGCCGCCGGGACAGGGCGGCCTCAGGCCGCGGCCGATTCGCGTTCCCAGAAATACCCCGCAAGGCCCCCAAGCACGACCCAGACCGCAAGGCCCACGCCAAGCGCGCGGCTGGCGAAGAGCGCGGCCAGTTCCGGCGGGACCGGCCCGGCGAAGCTGTCCGGGTGCGGGGCCCCGATTACATGCGGCGCGAGGATCAGCACCACCGCTGCGCCCCAGGCGGCCGCGCCGCGTCCCAGCCCGATCAGGGCCAGCCCGGCGGCGGTAGCAGCCACCGTGCCCCACCACCAGATCTGGCGCGCGGCCAGATCGGCGGCGGCCACGCCTGGCACTTCGGGCGGCAGCGAGACGGCGGGCGCGAAATGGAAGGCCACGAAGCCTGCGACGCCCCAGATCAGGCCGGTGCGGGGTGTGATCGTGGCGCCCCGTTCGGCGGCCATCGCCATGGCCGCCACCAGAAGCAGTCCGTAGCCCACGTAGATCAGTGCCGAAAAGAGGATGCTCAGCCCGTCGCGCATGGGCTCGAAGCCCGGCAATTCCGGGTTTGCGGACACCGCCTCGGCTCCGAAATGCACCAGATCGCCCCCCTCATACAGCTCCGCATGCAGAAGCACCGGCTGCACGAATGCGAACTGCAGCGCGGCCGCAATCAGCCCCGCGCAGAATCCAGCGAACAGCGCGCTGGTCAGAATTTTCTGAAACATGGCTCAGTGGCAGGGAAAGCCCGTGGCGTGGCGCACGTCATGGGCGGCGTCATGCAGCGCGGCGGCCTGAACGTGGCCTGCCAGCGTGAGGATGCCGAAGCCCAGAACGAGGGCGGAAATCACCGGCAGAACGGTCGATTTGGAAGCGGATTGAACCAGTGCGGTCATGTCATTGTCTCCTTCTTCGCCTCACACCCGAGGCGTTGATGATGTCGCACAAAGGCCGGTGTCCTGGCTCGCGGGTCGTCGCCTGATCTGCCGCCTTCCCGGGCACGTTCGCCCAGTGGCTTCTCGGCAGGGGCTCTCCGCTTACAGTCGCGGGGGCGGCTGACGCATGGGCGCCCGATATGGGTCCGCCGTCACGTCATTCCCGATTCATCCCCGGATGCTTTGCATCCATATGGGGACCCTTGCAACTTCCGGTATGACGACCGGCGGCTCTTGCGTCAAGGCGGATTCCGACATGTCGGGGCAGGGCTGCGGCCTTGCCCGGGCCGGACGCGGCGGCGGAACCGCCCGACCGGTCGCTCGGGAACGGCGGCGCGAAAGAAACCCTGTACAACCCGCCATCGGCTGCGGCAACTTGCTGGTGCCACGGGTCTGATGGGGGAAGAGACGATGCTGTGCAGGATCGGGAATGTGGAAGTCTGGCGTATTCTGGAGATCAACGCGCCGTTCCTCGAACCCGGCGTGATGTTTCCCACGGCGGGGCCGGAGGTGGGCGAGATCATCCGCGATCTGGTGCCGGGCCAGATCTGTCCCGAGACGGGCCGGCTGATCCTGCCGGTGCAGGGCTATCTGCTCAAGACGCCGCGGCACACGGTTCTCGTCGACAGCTGCGTCGGCAATGGCAAGACCAGCCCGCTTTTCCCGGAATGGCACAGGCGCGACGACAGCCGTTTCATGGCGTCGCTGCTGGCCGCGGGCCTGACGCCCGATGACGTGAATTACGTGCTTTGCACGCATCTGCATATCGACCATGTCGGCTGGAACACTCGCCTGGAAGACGGCCGCTGGGTGCCGACCTTCCCCAATGCCCGCTATCTGCTGCCCTCGATCGACAACGACTACTTCGGTGCAGAGCCCGAGGAGGTCTACAACGAAAGCGTCCTGCCGGTGATCGAGGCCGGTCAGGCAGAGTTGGTGCAGCCGGGACACAAGCTGGGCGACGAGGTGAAGCTGGTGCCGACCCCGGGACACACGCCGGGCCATGTTTCGGTGCTGGTGACGAGCGGCGGGCAGCAGGCCGTCATCACCGGCGACACGATGCATTCGGCGGCGCAATGCTGGCACCCGGAATGGCACTTCGCCTACGACCTCGACGCCGAGATGGCCGTCGCATCGCGCCGGCGCCTGCTGGAGGAGGCGGCGGAGCACGACTACCGCGTGCTGGGCAGTCATGTGCTTCTGCCCTCGCTCGGCCGGGTGCGGGCCGAGGGCGACGCGTTCCGGTGGGTCTGGGGTTGAGCCGGACGGGCGGTACCGTGTGACAGCGACAATCCGCCCAAGCCTCGCAATATCTTGTGGATAACTGGGGGCGCTTTCCCACATCGTGGGGTTTGCCGTTGACAGATGGGCCATGTCCCCGTCTCATGTGGGGTCAAGACCGGAATCACCGGCGGCAAGAACCGAAGGGGCACAGTTGCAGTTCACCAAGCTAAGACTGACCGGCTTCAAGAGCTTCGTCGATCCGACCGATCTGTATATCCAGACCGGTCTGACCGGCGTGGTGGGGCCAAATGGCTGCGGCAAGTCGAACCTCCTGGAGGCGCTCAGGTGGGTGATGGGCGAGAACCGGCCCACCTCGATGCGCGGCTCAGGCATGGAGGACGTGATCTTTGCCGGCGCCGCTACGCGGCCCGCCCGCAACTTCGCCGAGGTTTCGGTTCATATCGACAATTCCGACCGGCTGGCGCCCGCGGGCTTCAACGATGCCGATCATCTGGAGATTGTCCGCCGCATCACCCGCGACGTGGGTTCGGCCTACAAGGTCAACGGCAAGGACGTACGGGCGCGCGACGTGCAGATGCTGTTCGCGGATGCTTCCACCGGCGCGCATTCGCCGGCGCTAGTTCGGCAGGGGCAGATTTCCGAGTTGATCAACGCCAAGCCCAAGGCAAGGCGGCGCATTCTGGAAGAGGCGGCGGGCATTTCCGGCCTCTACCAGCGCCGGCACGAGGCCGAGCTGAAGCTGAACGGGACCGAGACGAACCTGACGCGCGTGGACGACGTGATCGAGCAGCTGGCCGCGCAACTCGCACAACTCGAGCGGCAGGCCCGGCAGGCCGCGCGTTATCGCAAGATCGGCGAGGAGCTGCGCCATGCCGAGGGGCTGTTGCTTTATCGCCGCTGGAAGGATGCCGACGCGGCCCGCGCCGAGGCTGAAGGCGGCCTTCGCGAGGCGACCACAGCCGCCGCCCGGGCCGAGGCCACCGCCCGCGAGGCCGGCCGCACCCGCACCGCGGCCGAAGCCGCGCTGCCGCCCCTGCGCGAGGAAGAAGCGATCGCGGCGGCGGTGCTGCAGCGGCTTCAGGTCGGGCTCGACGCGCTGGGCGAACAGGAAGCCAGCGCCGCTGCCCGGATCGAGACGCTCGAGGCGCGGATCGGTCAACTGGCCCGCGATATCGAGCGTGAGGAAAGCCTCAACCGCGACGCCGGCGAAACCATCGCCCGGCTGGAGCAGGAGGCGGCCGGGCTGGAAGAGGCCTCGGAGGGTCATGACGACCGCCTTGCCGCCGCCGCCGAGGAGGCCCAAGAGGCCGCGTCGATCCTGCAGCAGCGCGAAACCGATCTCAGCCAATTGACCGAGGACATGGCCCGTCTCTCGGCCCGCCACCAGTCGGCCCAGAGGCTGGTCGAGGATGGGCGCAAGACGCTTCAGAAAAGCGAGGCCGAGGCCGACCGAGCCCGGTCGGTCGCCGATAGCTCTCGTGCAGCGCTGGAAAAGGCAGCGCGGGAGTACGAAACGGCCGAAGCCGCCGAGGCGGTGGCGGTCAGAACGGCGGCGAAGGCCGAGGAAACGCTGACTATGGCCGACGTGGCCCGCGCCGAGGCACAATCGCGCGAGGCCGACGCCCGCGCCGAACGCTCTGAGGCCGAAGGTGAGGTCAACGCACTTTCCGCCGAGGTCTCGGCGCTCGCCCGGCTGGTCGAGCGTGACACGGCCGAGGGCGGACATATCCTCGATGCGCTGAGCGTCAAGCCGGGATACGAAAAGGCGCTTGGCGCGGCGCTCGCCGACGATCTTCGCGCGCCCGAGGTCGAGGCCGACGGTCCCTCGGGCTGGACCCGTCTGCCGGGCTATCCTGTGGC
>JAUIBJ010000328.1 GCA_030428025.1 Alphaproteobacteria bacterium | reverse complement strand
AAGGATTTCTTCCACAGATGGGTCTCGACGACGATCAGCTACGCCTTCTACCCCATCGTCATCGCAGCCATGTTTTCGACCGTCGTCGGCATGGCGAATTCGCTTCTCGCGCAGCTCGGTGATCCGAACTCGGCAACCAACATCGGATCGCTCGTGCCGTTCTTCGTCATGGTTTTCCTAGCCAAGGGGTTTGTGGCAGCAACACCCCTGATCGTTCGCGGCATCTCGGGCAACCTGATGGTGGCGGCCGCGCCCGCGGTCGTCGCTGGGTCGAGCGGGGTCGTGCGAGGGCTCTTCAACACGGCCGGCGTTAAGGGTAGGTCGCGGATCGGTGCGCTGACCACGGGGGAAGCGATCGGGCGAGGCGTAGTACAGAGTCCAGCGGCTGTGCAAGCGGCAGCAAAAACCGCCAGCGCCCAGCTAGTAAGGATGGCGGAAAGGGCGAAAAGGTTGGTCCAGTAATGGATGGTGATGATTTTATTGTTTTTCAGTGAGTTGAACGACGTCGTGTGCAGCTGATGTTCATGTTTCGGTCTCGCATTTTCGCATTCTGCCGTAGAACCGGCGGAGCAGCTGCCGATAGATCCGACCACAAGACGTAAACCTACCGACGTATTCGTTCCAATCAGCCAGTTTCCGACATGTCCGCCCTAATGGTTTCAAGGTGCTCTGTCATGAACGCGGACGCACCTTCCGGATCCTGCTGTTCGATCGCATCGACGATGCGTTCATGCTGATCGCTGTGCAGGGTTTGAAACGCCTGCGTTCCGATACGTCGGTAGGTGCGTTCCCATTCCCGCTGCCAGGCGACCCGACGGCGCACACCCGAGAGGTAGTTTAGAAAGCCGACCAGGATCGGGTTGCCGGAAATCTGCGCCAGCGCGCGGTGGAACACGTCGTCTGCCTGTTCGCAGTCGGCCCGGTCGCGGGCCCTGCGGCCCGCGCCGACCTTCTCGCGCAACAGCGCAACATCGCTGGCATCCGCAAGACGCGCCGCCTCGGCAGCGACCATCGGCTCCAGCAGCATGCGGGCCTGCATGACATCGGGCGGGGTCGCGCCCTCGATCAAGAGCGTATCGCGCATGGGAAGGTGACGCGGCCGCGGTCCGCGAAAGGTGCCCTGACCGACATGGCGCCAGATTGCGCCATCTTTTTCCAGCATCGCGAGGCACGACCGAAGGGTCTGCCGCGAGCAGGCGAGTATTTTCACAAGATCGCGTTCGGCCGGAAATCTCTCTCCCGGTGCCAGATCGTTCAGCACCTCGAGTATTTCGGGATAGATGTCCGCGGCAGACCGTCTCGGCATGGAACTCTCCTTTGCGGACCAATTTGCAGACCAATCGAGAAAAGCGCAAGGACCGGCGCACACCAGAAACGGAGCTTGCGCCATGATGACCGACCTTCTCTTGCTCTGCCTTGCCGGGACGGCGGCGGGCCTCCTCAATGCCGTGGCGGGCGGCGGGACCTTCCTGAGCCTGCCGGCGCTGATCTATGTCGGCGTGCCGCCCGTCGCCGCGAACGCAACCGCAACACTGAGCGCGTTGCCCGGATACCTCAGCAGCGCATGGGGCTTCCGCGGCGACATGCGCGCCGAGGGGACGCTGGGGTTTGCGGCCATCCTCGGCCTTGCGGCCTTTGGCAGCATCCTCGGCGCGCTCCTGCTGATCGTGACGCCGGGCGTGACCTTCCTCTGGATCGTGCCGTGGCTTCTGTTGCTTGCGACCGCGCTATTCGCGGCTGGTCCGATGTTGCTGAAGATCTTGCGCCGTCGCGGGACGGGTGTTGCCGGCCCCGTGCTGTCCGGCACCGCGATCCTCGCCGTTTCGGTCTATGGCGGGTATTTCAACGGTGGCCTCGGGATCATCCTGCTGGCCACGTTCGGCCTGTTGGGGCATGTGGACCTGCACGGCATGAACGGATTGAAGAACGTGCTGTCTGCCTTGCTGTCTCTGGTTTCGGCCGCCGCCTTCGTCTGGGCCGGGCTGATCGTCTGGGAGCAGGCCACCGTCATGGCGGCAAGCGCGATGGCGGGCGGCTATGCCGGCGCTCGGCTAAGCCGCCGGATCGTGCGCACCGATCTGTTGCGCGGGTTCATCACGTTGGTCGGGGCGTCGATGACGGTGGCATTCTTCGTCCTGTAGCGGCGCGGGCGGCGGTCAGCCGCCCGGCCACGGGGTCAGCGCCCGCCACGCCGCCGGCGCGGGACGCGGGCATCGCGCTGCCGTTCCCGGTGGACGATGTAAGCGCCCGAGCCAAGGATGATCGCGACGCCCAGCCAAGTGAGCCCATCCGGGAACTCCGAGAACACGAGGAACCCGGCTGCCGTCGCTCCGACGATCTCCAGATACTGGAACGGCGCCAGCGCCGTCGCCTCGGCATGGCGAAACGCCTCGGCAATCAGCACGAAGCTCGCCGCAGCGAACGCCCCGCAGCCAAGGATCGCGCCCCATGTCCATGCGGGCCGCGTCAGGGGAGCCAGTTCGACGACATCGGCGGCGCTGAGAGCGCACACGACACCGACCATGCCAAGCGCGGCATAGACCGTCGCCCCGCATTGCACCGTGAGACCAGAGCGTGTCGCGCAGGCACGGCGCAACACGATCATGTTGAGCGCATAGGCCGTGGCGGCGACGAGCGGCAGCAGCGTCGCCAGACCAAACTCGGAAAAGCCCGGCCGGATCACGATCAGCGCGCCCACCAGCCCGACGCCCACGGCGGCGTAGCGGCGCGGCCCCGCGACCTCGCCCAGCAGCGGACCTGCCAGCAGAGTCAGGATCAGCGGCTCAGCGAAGAAGATCGCGATGGCCGTTGCGATCGGCATCACCGAGAACGCCGTCACGAGGCTCGTCAGCGTGATCATGACCAGCAGACCTGAGAGCGCGACGACCGGCGAAAACATCGCGCCGCGAAGCCTGCGGCGCAGCAGGACCACGATTGGCAGCAGGCAGAGCCCTTGGGCAAGCAGGCGCCACATCGTCACTTCGACCGGCCCCATGACGCCGGTCAGGATCTTGGCGAAGGTATCGCCGGCCGGAAGCAGTAGCATGGCAAGGGCCATGAAGACCATGCCGGTGTTCGAGCCCGACCATGCGGGCGCGGCGGCGCGGTTCAGGATAAGGGCGTGGTTCATGACATTACCTCACGACGAAAAGCCCGCGCTTGCCGCGCGGGGTGAAGTCTTGGCGTGCCAGACCGGAAAGATGTCCAGGGGGCGGTGTGACGCCATCACACCTTGTCGGGCTCATACGACCGGACGCCAGCCCCTGTCAACAGGGCGTGCCGATCCCGGGCGGAGCCGACCGGCCGGCGCGCCCGATGCGTTGTCAGGCGGCCTCGTAGCGCGCGAAGATCTCAGTGCTGCCGTCGCGGCGGATGAGGAAAACGCCGTAGGCCTCGCGGTTCTCTGCCGGGCCCATGCCGGGCGAGCCGTGGGGCATGCCGGGCACGGCGAGGCCCACGGCATCGGGGCGCTCGGACAGAAGCCTGCGGATATCGGCGGGCGGCACGTGGCCCTCGATGAAATAGCCGTCGACCTCGCCGGTGTGACACGAGATCATCGCCTGCGGAATGCCGTTGTCGAGCTTGTGGCGGATCAGGAGCGTCCCGAATCTGGTCTCCGTGGTCACCTCGAAGCCCTCGACCTGGAGGATGCGCACCCAGGCGTCGCAGCAGCCGCAATTCGGATCCATAAGGACGTGGATCGCAGGCGCGGTCTGGGCGAGACTCAGTTGCGGCGCGAGGACGCCAAGGCTCGCGCCGCCGGCGAGCAGGCTACGTCGGGTTATCTGGTGCATAACGTTTTCTCCGTTCGTAATCGTTTGCATCGTTATCCCGCGGCGTTCAGCGCCCAGCCGATCACGAGGACTTGCGGCACCGTCAGGAGCGGCAGCAGGAGCGCCGCCTTCAGCCGCCCGGTGACCTCACGCAGGACAAGCATCTCGGTGTAGTCGGTGGCCGCACCGGCCATCAGGAAGGTGAACGCGTTGCCGGGCGCCGCGGCGCGGGTCATCAGGTCGGACGCAAGCGGCACGGAGCCTTCCGAACAAACCTCGATGATGGTGGCCGCGACGAGCGTGGTGAAGAGCCCCAGAAGCGTCGCGCCAAACCATGTCGCGAAGATCTCGGTCGGCACCGTCGCCTGAATGAGAGCGGCCAGCACCACCCCGAAGAACAGCCAGCGCAGGACCATGCGGCTCGCCGGGAAGGCGCGCATCGCGATGTCCTTGGCCAAGGCCGCGTCGAAGCGGGTGGCGCGCAGGCCGGCCTTTGCCTCGCGCCAGACGTGGAAGTCGGCCGGCAGGTCCACGCGGTTCGGGTTCGGCTGGACACGGCCCGCGCGCTCCAGCGCTTCGACAGCAAGGCCTGTGAGAAGCGCGATTACGAGCGAGGCCACGAGGAACACCGCCATCCACTCCCAGCCCATCAGGACGCCGATGATGATCGTCAGCGACAGCGAGTTCCACGGGGACGCGATGAGGAACGCGAAGACTTGCCCGAGGCTCGCGCCGCGCTCGTAGAGTTTGGCGCCGACCATCAGAACCCCGTGGTTGCAGAGGTCGAGCAATACGCCCGCCAACACCGCGCGCACGAGGCTCTTCGCCCCCTGGTCCCGGCCGATGATCCCGATGACGAACTCGCGCGGCACTCGGTCGATAAGGCCGACGGCCAACATGCCGACGAGGATGCCCCACCACATCAGGTTCATCATCTCCTGCACGCCGTGGGTGAAGACGCCGAGCCCAAGGGGTGCGTCATGCGGCAGGACGACGGCCGCGGGATAGGCAACGGCTATCACCGCGCCCGAGCCCCAGAGCAGCCAGTCCACTCGTCGCCAGGCCGGCGCACCAGCGGCCACGGCGGGGCCACAGCAGGTGTCCACCGTCGCGTTATCCCCGCCGCAGCAGGACGCCGCCTTCGCCGAAGCAAGGCGAGGGGGATCGTCCGGCAGTGCGAAGGGACGGGATGAGGTGTCGGTGGCGTGGTCGGTCATGGTGTCG
>JAUIBJ010000327.1 GCA_030428025.1 Alphaproteobacteria bacterium | reverse complement strand
GGGGGGCTCTACGACTATTCACCCGAGGAAGACGCTGTCTGGGGAGAGCTGTTCGAACGGCAGATGGGCTATCTGCAGGGCAAGGCGACGCCCGAGTATTTCGAGGGGGTCGAGCTTCTGCGTCTTGCGCCCGACACGGTGCCGCAGGTCAGGGACATCGACGCGCGGCTGGCAGAACTGACCGGCGCGGGCGTCGAGGGCGTGCCGGCGATCATTCCGCCGAGCCGGTTCTTCGACCTGCTGAGCCGGCGCAAGTTTCCGGTGGCGACTTTCCTGCGGACGCGGGAGCAGATGGACTATATTAAGGAGCCGGACCTGTTTCACGAGGTGTTCGGCCATTGTCCGCTGCTGACCAACCCCGATTACGTGGCTTTCATCGAAGGGGTGGGGAAGAAGGCGAAGGCGCTGGGCAAGGGCTATAGCTGGCACCTGTTTCGCCTTTTCTGGTTCACCGTGGAGTTCGGCATGATCCGGGCCGGTGACGGCTATCGTGCCTTCGGGGCGGGCATCGTGTCGTCGCCCGCGGAGGCCGCGCATGCCACCGGGGGCACGGCGGTGATCGAACCTTTCGACCTGAACCGCGTGCTGCGGATGCCCTACCGGATCGACATCGTGCAGCCGGTCTATTTTGCCATCGACGGTTTCGCGCAACTGGCGGCGACACTGGAGGTGGACTGGCAGGCGGCGATCGACCGCGCCCGCGCGCTGGGCGATCTGCCGGCGCCGTTCGAGGCGGCGGCCTGAGGCGCGGGGCCCCGCGCTCAACCCGCGGCGCCCGTGCGAGGGGCTATTCGATGGAATGGCCCGTCGCGCCATCGGTCCCGAGGATGCCGGCCGGCAGGGCGGGGCCGAAAGGGCGATGTTTCCCCTAGCAACGCCAGACGGCATCACCTAAGTTTCCCCTGTACGAAAAGCGACCGAAAGCGGAGAGACGGCACGGCATGGCGCGCCTGATAATGCTTGTATGCCTGGCGCTGGCCCTGGTCGCGCTGACCGGATATGCGCTTTCCGCAACATTCCGGGCCGCGCGCGAGGCTCGCTCCCTCGGGCAAGAGATCGCGGCAACGACAACGGGGACGAGTGTGCAGAAAATCGCTTATGTGGCTTTGCTCTTGCTGATGCTGGGTGTCACGAGCGGCTTGCTCGGGGGGCTCTGAGGCCGATGGCGAAGCGGTTCGGCGGAAAGTACAGCCCGGAGGAGACCGGGGCGGATACGGGCGATTCGGTGCTGTACCGTTCGGCCCGGGTCGATCCGGCAGGCGCCCGCGCGAACCTGATGTTCCTGCCGGCAGCCCTTGTGCTCTTTACCTCGCTCGTCTCAGGCGCGGCGGGGCTGGCGCTGGGTGTGGCTTCGGCCGGAGTGCTGGCGCTCTCGGCCTGGCTTCTGCGCGAGGGGCTGCGGGCAGAGGCCGCCTATGACGCGCGCAAGGTTGCCCGCCGGCCGGGCATTCCGCGCAAGCTCTTCTCCTCGGTGCTGGCGGGGGCGGGTATCGCCATCGCCGCCTACAAGGTGGAGCCGGGGCTGGTGGCGCCCGTCATCTTCGGCGCGGTGACCACGGCACTGCATGTCTTTTCCTTCGGGCTCGATCCGATGCGCGACAAGGGGATGGAAGGCATCGACCAGTTTCAGACCGACCGGGTGGCGCGCGCGGTCGACAAGGCCGAAGCCTATCTTCAGGGCATGTCCGAGGCGGTTCGCCGTGCCGGCGACCGGCAGGCCGAGGATCGGGTCGAGCGGTTTCAGGCCCGCGTGCGCGAGATGCTGCGCACGATCGAAAACGACCCTCGCGACCTGACCACCGCGCGAAAATATCTTACCGTCTATCTGATGGGTGCCCGCGATGCGACGGTCAAATTCGCCGATATCTACGCCCATTCCCGCGATGCCAGGGCCCGGAACGACTATCTTGGGCTTCTGAGCGATCTGGAAGAGAATTTCAAATCCAAGACCCGCGCGCTCTTGAGTGATGACACGACCGATCTGGATATCGAGATAGAAGTGCTGCGAGACCGATTGAAACGCGAGGGCATCCGCCCCGCCAGCCCTGAAAGTCATAGTGAGGAACGTTGAGAATGTCCGATACGATTCGCCAGAAAGCCGAGGCCTCGCTGGCCGAGGTCGAGGAAGTCAGCCGCGTCATCCTTCCCGAGCCGGCCGAGGCCGGTGCGGTGGTGGCGCTGGATCAGGCCGATGCCGTTCAGGGCGCCGAAATCCGCCGCCGGATGGACGAGATCGACATGGCCGACACGAATTCCATCGTCGCCTTCGGCTCGGCCGCACAGGCGGAGTTGCAGGAGATTTCGCAGGCCATGCTGTCGGGCGTGCGCAACAAAGATGTGGGCCCCGCGGGCGATTCCTTGCGCAACATCGTGACCACGATCCGTGGCTTTTCGGTCTCCGAACTCGACGTCCGACGCGAGCGTTCATGGTGGGAAAAGCTGCTGGGCCGGGCCGCGCCCTTCGCCAAGTTCACCGCCCGCTTCGAGGAGGTGCAGGGCCAGATCGACCGCATCACCGATGACCTTCTCGGGCATGAGCACACGCTTCTGAAGGACATCAAGTCGCTCGACCTGCTCTATGAAAAGACGCTGACCTTCTATGACGAACTGGCGCTTTACATCGCGGCGGGCGAGGAAAAGCTGCGCGAACTCGACGACACGGTGATCCCTGAGAAAGAGGCCGAAGTACAGGCCGCCGCCGAGAACGACCAGGTGATGAAGGCGCAGGAACTGCGCGACCTGCGCGCCGCCCGCGATGATCTGGAGCGGCGCGTGCACGACCTCAAGCTTACCCGGCAGGTGACGATGCAGTCGCTGCCCTCGATCCGGCTGGTGCAGGAAAATGACAAGAGCCTGGTGACCAAGATCAACTCGACCCTGGTCAACACTGTGCCCCTTTGGGAGACGCAGCTGGCTCAGGCGGTGACGATCCAGCGCTCGGCCGAGGCCGCGGCGGCGGTGCGCGACGCCAATGACCTGACCAACGAGTTGCTGACGGCCAATGCCGCGAACCTGCGTGAAAGCAACAAGATGATCCGCCAAGAGATGGAACGCGGCGTGTTCGACATCGAGGCCGTGAAGCAGGCCAATGCCGATCTGATCGGCACCATCGAGGAAAGCCTCCAGATCGCCGACGAGGGCAAGGCGCGCCGTGCGGCGGCCGAAGAGGACCTGAAGAAGATGGAGAAGGAACTGCGCGACACGCTGGCCGCGGCCAAGTCCCGGCGTGATGGTGTGGGCGACAATGCCGGCACTGCGGTGCCCGGCAAGTGAGGCCGGGCCAGATGGTTGCGGGCACAGCTGCAAGACGTTTCCCGGCAGTGCTGGTCCTGGCGGGGATTTTGGGGCTGGCCTCCTGCGTGGGGGTGCAGACCCCGCCCACCAAACCGCACCCGCGGCCCGCGACGCCGGCGGCGGTGGCGCCAGCCCAGCCCTCGGCCCGCAGCGCGGCGCTCGCACGCCACTACCAGAGGCTGCAGGCGCATCTTCTGGCCCAGGGGCTCTTGCGCACCGGCGGCGGCGGGGTGGACACGCCCTTCACGAACGAGGATGTCGCCCGGAATTTCGAGCGCATCGCCTTTTACGACGAATATGTCAGGGGCGGCGGCCTGACCGCGGCGAATGGCGGGCCGGACGTGCTGCGCAAATGGGTGCGGCCGGTGCGCATGCAGGTGGAATTCGGCGCCAGCGTCCCCAAGGCACAACGCGACACCGACAGCGCCGCAGTGGCGTCCTATGCCGCGCGCTTGTCGCGGGTCACGGGCCATTCGATCGGGCTGAGTGATACGGGGGCGAATTTCTTCGTGCTGTTCTCCTCCGAAGACGACCGCGCCCAGACAGTGGCAAGGGTGCGTGAGCTTGCCCCGGATATCGGGGCGGCCACCATGGCCCTCGTCTCGGACCCGCCGCGCAGCATCTATTGCATGGTGCTGACCTTCGTGGGCCCTGGCCAGTCGCACACCTACAACAAGGCGATCGCGCTGATCCGTTCGGAACAGCCCGACCTGATGCGCCGCTCCTGCATTCACGAGGAACTGGCTCAGGGCCTGGGCCTCGGCAATGACAGCAACTCGGCGCGCCCGTCGATCTTCAACGACGACGAGGAATTCGCGCTGCTGACCACCCATGACGAGGCGCTGTTGCGCCTGCTCTATCATCCCACCCTGAAACCGGGCATGAGCCTCGGTCAGGCCCGTCCGCTGATCCGGCGCATCCTGGCGGGCGATCCGGGGCAGATATGACCACCAAGGAGACCTGAACCATGGGCATTTTCGATTTTCTGACCGGTGAGTTCATCGACGTCATCCACTGGACGGACGACACCCGCGACACGATGGTCTGGCGGTTCGAGCGTGAGGGCCACGAGATAAAGTACGGGGCCAAGCTGACCGTGCGCGAGGGGCAGGCGGCGGTCTTCGTGCACGAGGGGCAGCTGGCGGATGTGTTCACGCCCGGGCTCTACATGCTCGAGACCAACAACATGCCGATCATGACGACGCTGCAGCACTGGCATCACGGCTTCAAGTCGCCCTTCAAGTCGGAGATCTATTTCGTCAGCACCACGCGGTTCAGCGATCTGAAATGGGGCACCAAGAACCCGATCATGCTGCGCGATCCGGAGTTCGGGCCCACCCGCATCCGCGCCTACGGCACCTATACCGTGCGAGTGACCGAGCCGGCGAGGTTCCTCACCGAGATCGTGGGGACGGACGGCGAATTCACCATGGACGAGATCAGCTTCCAGATCCGCAACATCATCGTCCAGAGCTTCAGCCGGATCATCGCCGGCAGCGGTATCCCGGTTCTGGACATGGCCGCCAACACCGCCGATCTGGGCAAGCTGGTGGCGGCGGAGATCTCGAAGGTGGTGGCGGACTACGGCCTGGAAATCCCGGAATTCTATATCGAGAACATCTCGCTACCGCCGGCGGTCGAGGAGGCGCTGGACAAGCGCACCTCGATGGGGCTGGCGGGCGATCTGGGCAAGTTCACCCAGTATTCGGCCGCCG
>JAUIBJ010000326.1 GCA_030428025.1 Alphaproteobacteria bacterium | reverse complement strand
ACTGTTCCTGGACCCCGGTCTGGGACGGATATTTCTATGTCGCCGTCAAGAACATGGGGCGCATCAGGAACAGCTACTACATCCTGACCAACTGACCCGGACGGCCGCCTTGCGGCCGAAGATGCACGTCGGCCCCCTTGCGGGCCGGCGTGCCGCGTATCACACCTCCGGCCCCGGTTCGGCCACCTGCCGCCGGTGATCGCGCCCGGGCGGGCTCAGAAGACGCTTTCCACCGTCCCGGTCTCGACATAGACGCTCTTGATCTGGGTGAACTGATCCAGCGCGGCCATCGAGCATTCGCGACCCACGCCGGAGTCCTTGTAACCGCCGAAAGGCGCCTCCAGCGGCACGAGGTTGAAATTGTTGATCCAGCACATGCCGGCCTGGAACTGCCCTGCGACGCGATGCGCGCGGTTCAGATCGGTCGTGAAGACCCCTGCGGCCAGCCCGAAGGGCGTGTCGTTTGCGCGGGCGATGGCCTCGTCCTCTTCCTCGAAGGGCAGGATGCTCATCACCGGCCCGAAAATCTCTTCCCGGGCGATGCGCATGTCGTCGGTGACATCGGTAAAGACCGTGGGTTCGACCCAGAACCCGCCTTCCATGCCCTGCATCTCGGGCCGGCCGCCGCCGCAGGCCAGCGTCGCGCCCTCCTCCTTGCCGATGGCGATGTAGCGCTCGACCTTGTCGAGCTGCATCCGGCTGGTGAGCGGGCCCATCTGCGTTTCGGGATCGAACGGGTCGCCGATGCGGATTTTGCGCGTCCGCTCGACCACCCGCGAGACGAAGTCGTCATGCATGGATTTCTGCACGAAGACGCGCGTGCCGTTGGTGCAGATCTGGCCGGTGGAATAGAAATTGGCCATCAGGGCCCCGTTCACCGCATTCTCCAACGGCGCGTCGTCGAAGATCACGAGCGGCGACTTGCCGCCAAGCTCCATCGTACCGTATTTCATCAGCGACCCGGCGAGGCCCAGCACCTTCTTTCCGGTGGGCACCGACCCGGTGAATGAGACCTTGGCCACATCCGGGTGCTCGATGATGGCAGAGCCCACCGGACCGAGGCCCTGGATCACGTTGAAAAGCCCGTCCGGCAGACCCGCCTCCTTGTAAATCTCGGCCAGGATCAGGGCGCTGAGCGGGGTGTATTCGGACGGTTTGAAGACCATCGCGTTTCCGGCAGCAAGGGCCGTGGCCGATTTCCATCCGGTCATCTCGAACGGGTAGTTCCACGCCCCGATCCCGCAGGTCACGCCCAACGGCTCGCGCCGCGTGTAGACGAAGGGCCCGCCAGAGCCGCCAAGCCCGATCGACTGGCCGTTATAGGCGGGGATGATTCCGGCGAAGAAATCGAGCGAAGCCGCGGCGGAGACTGGATCGTTCTGCGTCTCGGTCAGCGCCCGGCCGGTGTCCATCGTGTCGAGACGGGCGATCTCGTCGGCACGGTCGCGGATCAGGCCGGCCGCCCGGCGCAGGACAACCGCGCGCTCCGAGGGCGGCAGGGACGCCCAACCCGTCTGTGCCGACTTGGCCGCGGCGACGGCCCGGTTGACGATCTCGGGGGTGGCCGAATGCAATTCGCCGATGGTCTCACCTGTCGCCGGATAGACGGTCGAGAACGCCTCGCCGCTTTTGTCCTCCACATGAGTGCCGCCGATGAAATGCGATGCCTTGGGCTGTGTCTGCATGGGTGCCGTCCGTTCGTTGAAGTTGCGGGCGCGACCTGCCGTCCTGCGCCGTTCGGCAGGCAGGATGGCACAAAGCCCGGGGCCGGTGTTGCGCGGAATTGTTATCGGTTTGCCTAAACGGACCGCATCCAGTCGGCGGTGCGCCCCGGTTTCCATGCGCGGCTGTCATGACGGAGCACCAGAAAAGTTCGTTTGTTGGGAACGGGCTGTCGGCCCTAGAGTTTGCGGAGATCGGCCGGGCTGCAGCGCCGGCCCCTATGGGAGGAGGAAGTCATGAACGCATCCGTTGATACCGCCGGGGCAATGGCCCCGCAAGACGTGGTCAACCTGGCTCGGTACCCTATTGGCGATCCGGACAGCCCCGAACGGGCCGCGCTGGTGAAATCGCTTCGCGACTATCTGGACGAGCACCAGTATGTGGCCCTGCCCGATTTCATCCTGCCGAACGCGCGCAGTCGCGCCGTGACCGAGATCGACGCCGTGTCGCACGAGGCGAACCATAACAGTTCCTTTCGCAACTGCTATCTGAGCCGGGTCAAGAACCCGTCATTGCCGGAGGATCACCCGATCAACATCTTTGAGGATACGAGCAACTGGATTCTCGCCTACGACCAGCTACCCGACTCGAGCCCGCTCAAGACACTCTATCACTGGGACGCGGTGCGCGAATTCGTGGCCGAGATCGTGGGCGAGGACAGGCTTTACGACAACGAGGACCCCTATCAGCCGGTCAATGTGCTGATCTACAACGACGGAGACCGCTCGTCCTGGCATTTCGATTCCGTCAACGCCTTCACGGTCACGCTGATGCTTCAGGCCCCCGAGGCGGGCGGCGATTTCGAATTGGTGCCGAACCTGCGCGAGGGCGAACTCGACAATCCCGATGGCATCCGCGCGGTGCTGGAGGGCAAGGGTGAAACGCCCGTGCCGGTGGCACGGGAACCGGGGGCGCTCTGCATCTTCCGGGGCTGCACGGCGCTGCACCGAGTGGCGCCGGTGAAGGGAGCGACGCAACGGCTGATGGCGGTGATGGTCTATGAGGATCAGCCCGGCGTCGTGGGCCGTCCGGATGTGAACGAAACCATCTTCGGGCCCCGGGTGGCCGCGAATGGCTAGGGTCGCGGCGCCCCCGGCCGGGGCGCCGGCATCGGCCGGGCTTGCCATCGCCCCGATCAGCACCGCTCTCGGGGCGGTGGTGACGGGGCTGGACCTTCGCGAGGCGGGGGAGGAGAGCATCACCGCCATCAAGACAGCGCTGGCGACTCACGCGGTGCTGGTCTTTCGCGACCAGGCACTGTCGCCGGGTGAACAACTGGCCTTCGCTCGGAATTTCGGCAAGCCGGTGGAGTACCCCTTCGCCAAGGGCGCCGCGAAGCATCCCGCCGTCACCCAGATCGTCAAGCACCCCGACGAGGTGCATAATTTCGGCAGCGGCTGGCATATGGACATGTCCTTCAGCCGCTCGATCCCGAGCGCCACGATCCTGCATGCGTTGGAGGTGCCCGAGGTGGGCGGCGACACCATGTTCGCCAATCTGCGGCTGGCCTACCGGACGCTGTCGCCGCAGATGCAGGCGGTTCTGCGCGGGCTGGTGATCCTGCACCGCGCATGGCCGGGGGACAGCACCCATTTCAGGGGCATGAACGCGGTCTTCGCGACGGGCGAGCTGGAAACTGCCGAGCGCGATCTGGTCTCGCGGCACGCGGGCTCCGGCGAGGAGTATCTCGCGCTCAGCCCGTTCTATGCGCGGGAGTTGAAGGGGATGAGCGATGAGGAAAGCGGCGCGCTGATTTCCTTCCTGAACGACCATGCCACCCGGCCCGAACATACCTGCCGCCTGTCCTGGCAGAAGGGCGATCTGGTGATCTGGGACAACCGCTGCACCATCCACAATGCACTGGACGACGATTTCGGCGCCCGCCTGACCGGCAAGGGCTTTTCGCGCCGCATGCAGCGCGTCGTGGTGTGCTGAGGCGTTGAAACGGCCACGAAGAAGCCCCCGCCGATCTCTCGGCGGGGGCTTTTTCCTTCTACCGGTGCGTCAGTTCGCGTCGACGGCCGCGTCGACCCAGGCGCGCCAGCGCTCCTCGTTATCCTGCATCCAGCCGTCGACATATTCGTCGACATCGCCGCCAAGCGTGTCTACCGCGTTCATCACGCCGGCAAGATCGCCGCCCGTCATCTCGAAATTCTCGAAGATCAGGTAGGCCAGCGGCCAGTTGCTCTTGACGCCCGGCCAGGCCCCTTTCCAGACCCGCGCCGGGGGCCAGTCGCAATCATAGGTGGCATCCGGGTTCATCCCGACGGACGGATCCTCATTGCATCCGTCCACATAGTCCGGCAGTGGAACGGGCGTCAGGTTGTGCTCGGCGAAGACGCCATGCGGGGCCCAGAACTGGATCAAGAGCGGCTCGTCCCGGTCGTCGGCCGCCTTGATCTCCGTGATCAACGCGCCCTCGCTGCCCGCCGGCTGCGAGACCAGCGGCAGATCGAGCGCGGCGATGCGCTTTTCGTTCGTGTTGCCCCATTCGATGGGATAGTCGAGGAACCGGCCCTTGGGGAATGTCTCGGCCGTGGCGAAAGCCTCGACGCAGTCGTTCAGCACCTTCCAGTCCTGATCGAGCCCCGGGCAGGCCTTGAGCGCGGCATCGTTGGCATACCAGGCTTCCACGCCCGCGTGATGGGTTTCGCCCGCATCGAGCACCTGACCGCTGTCGAACAGCTCGACCCAGCCTTCGCCCATGTTGGACGACCAGAGCGAGGGCGTGAGATGCAGGTCGCCATCGGCCAGCCCCTGAACCTGAGGGTAATAGCCCGCGGCCACATACTCGACCGAATAGCCTACATCCTCCAGCATCCGGCCGATGATGTAGGACATGAAGATCTGCCCCGTCGCATCGGTCACCACGATCTTGATCGTGCCGTCGGATTCCGGAATGCCATCGACGGCGGCCATGGCCGGCGCCGACAACAGGCCAAGGCTCAGTGCCGCGGCCGCGCCGAGGCGGGAAAGCCACCGGCCGGGTGTCACGGTCTTGCTCGTATTCGAGATCTTCATCTTCTCCTCCGCTGAAGCATGGTCGAATCCTGTTTTCGCGCATTCGATCCGGGTTTGTTTTTCAGCTATTCTGGCACGCTGACCGGGTCGTTTCACGCGAGCTTTGCGCATGACGGTGGGCAAGCAAAACTCATCCTTCCCGCACAAGCCAGCAAGGCGCCGCTAACCTTCAAGGCCAAGCTCGGCCTTGCGGCGGCGGCTCCAGGTCTGGATGATCCGGTCGGTGATCATGGCGATGAAGGCCATCGACAGGCCGGCGGAGATGC
>JAUIBJ010000325.1 GCA_030428025.1 Alphaproteobacteria bacterium | reverse complement strand
CTATCAGGTCGGCATCGGCTTTCCTCCCTCATGGACCGGTGGACCCCGCGTCACAGGATTGCGGCACGATTCCGACATGCTGATGCAGATCGGCATGACGTTTCACCTGATGTCCTGGTTCACCGAGACGGGACGCGGCAACTACTTCGTCTCCAACACCGTGCTGCTGGGGCCCGAAGGGGCCGAGGTGCTGAACGATACGCCCTTCGGCCCGCATGTGGCGTGAGGGGCCGCGTGACTGCTGAGACCGGCCTCGCACTTGTGACCGTCCCGGACGCGGCGGCGGGGCTTGCCGCCGAAATGGGCATGCTGTCGGACGTCGCAGGCGGTGCGCCGGCCTCGGCCCTTATCTGGCAGGCCCGCGCGCCCGGTCTCGTGCTGCCCGAGCGATTTGCCCGCACGATCGGTTTCGCGGAGAATGCTGCGAACTGTGCTGCCGCCGGCTGGCCCGTGACAACCCGCCGGACGGGCGGCGGCATCACCCCGCAGGGGCCGGGCATCTTGAACCTCGCGCTCGCCTTCCGGGTCGGGCCGGGAAAATCCCGCACCATTCGCGACAGCTATGCCGCAATCTGCGCGCCCTTGACCGAGGCGCTCGCCGCGCTTGGGATCGATAGCCGCGCCGAGGCGGTGACGGGCAGTTTCTGCGACGGCGATTACAACCTCGCCGTCGGCGGCCGCAAGATCGTGGGCACCGCGCAGCGCTGGCGGGGCGACGCCTGCCTTGCCCATGCGCTGATCCTGACGGATCTCGACCTCGCGCCGGCGGTTGCGGCAGTGCAGCGGCTCAGCACCGGTCTGGGCCATGAGCAGCTATTTGACCTGGATCGGCACTGCCGACTGGCCGATTTGATCCGGGGCGACGCGACCGCCCGGATCGCCGATGAAATTCGCGCGGCGCTCGCCCCCAGGGGCTATGTCCCGTGGCGCCCGCGATCAGTCCAGCCCTGACAGCGCCTGCCGCATCGCCAGAATCATCGCGTCGCGCCGCGCCGACATCTCCTCGACCGTCTGCCCCGCCGTGGCCTCCTCCAGCCCCTCGACCAGCATGCGCGTCGTCTCCGTATCCAGAACCGGCTGGCCCAGATCCTCCCACCAGCCGTTGAACGTGTCGGCGAAATGATCGCAGAAAGCCTGCAGCCCCCCCGCCCCCGCTCCCAGACCGAAGAGCGTGGTGGGCCCCATCGCAGCCCAGCGCAGGCCCGGCCCCGCGCTCATTGCCTTGTCCACGTCCCCCACGCTGGCCACGCCCGACTGGACCAGATGGATGGCCTCGCGCCACACCGCCGCCTGCAACCGGTTCGCCACATGTCCCGGCACCTCGCGTTGCACCCGGATCGTGACCTTGCCCACATCGGCATAGAACGCCTCGGCCGCCTCCAGCACGCCCGGAACCGTGCGCCCGTTGGCCATCAGTTCCACCAGCGGAATGAGATGCGGCGGGTTGAACGGGTGGCCGAGGATGAAGCGCGCGGGGTCGGTCCAGCCGCCCTGCATCTGCCCCAGCGTGAGGCCGGAGGCGGAACTGGCCACAATCGCCTTCAGGTCCAGCGCCGGCTCGATCTCGGCAAATGTGGCGTGCTTGACCGCCAGCCGCTCCGGCACGTTTTCCTGCACGAACCCTGCGCCCTCGACGGCCGCTGCCGCCGAACGGTGAAAACTGATCCGGTCCGGGTCGCCCCGATTTGTCAGTCCTAGCGCCGCCATCGTGGGCCAGGCCCGCGCCACGTAGTCGCGCACCTTGGTCTCGGCCTCCTCTGCCGGGTCATAGACGGCCACCGACCGGCCCGAGGCAAGGAAGAGCGCGGTCCAGCTCGCCCCGATCACACCCGCGCCCAGCACCGCGGTATGGGTTACATCCGACATCAGAACAGCCCCGGATTAAGCGGCGACGCAGCGGTCATCCCGCCATCGACGGTGAACAGCTGACCGGTGGCGAAGCCCGCCTCGTCCGAGGCGAGCCAGACGGCCATGGCGGCAATGTCCGCCGGCTCTCCGAACCGGCGCACGGGGTGCCGGGCAATCGCATCGGCCCGCGCCGCCTGCGGGTCGCGTGCCAGGTCGAAGCCCGCGTCCAGCATGCCGGTATTGATCCAGCCCGGACAGATCGCGTTGCATCGAATGCGCGGCCCGTGATCAACGGCGATGGACCGCGTGAGCCCGTGCACGAAGGCCTTCGACGCATTGTAAAGCGCCATCGACGGGTCGGCGTGCTCGCCCGAGATCGAGCCGATATTGATGATCGCCCCGCCCTCCCGCATGCGCGGGATCGCCGCCCGGCAGCAGTTGAACACGCCCCGGCAATTGGCCCCGATCACCAGATCCCAATCGGCATCCGTGCTTTCGGCCACGGTCCTTTCCACCTGCACGCCGGCATTGTTCACCAGGATGTCGAGCGCGCCCACGGCGTCCAGCAACGCCTCGGCCTGGGCCGGATCGGACACATCCGCCCGCACCCAGCCGCAGCCCTTGGGCAAACCGCCCGGATCCTGCCTGCGCCCGCAGGTCACCACCTCGGCGCCCTCGCGCAAAAACGCTTCGACGATCCCGCGCCCGATGCCCTGCCGGCCGCCGGTGACCAGCGCCGTCTTTCCCGTCAACCGCATACCGCCTCCCTGTCTCAGAACGCCACCTTGTCGCCGCCCTTCAGCCCCAGCCGCGCCCGCGCCTCGTCGGGCGTGGCCACCTTGAGCCCCAGCGCCTCGACGATACCGCGGATCTTCTCGACCTGCTGGGCGTTCGAGGTGGCCTTCTCTCCGGGGCCGATATACAGGCTGTCCTCCAGCCCCACCCGCAGGTTGCCGCCCAGCATCGCGGCCTGGGTGGCGAATGTCATCTGGTGCCGGCCCGCCGCCAGAACCGACCATTCGTAATCATCGCCGAAAAGCCGCTCGGCCACCTTGTGCATATGCATCAGGTTGTCGAGCTCGGCCCCCACGCCGCCGAGGATGCCGAACACCATCTGCACGAAGAAGGGCGGCTTGACCCAGCCCTGATCCACCACCCAGGCAAGGTTGTAGAGATGCCCCAGATCGTAGCATTCGAACTCGAACTTCGTGCCATGACCCTCGCCCAGTTCGCGCGTCGCGTATTCGATATCCGCAAAGGTGTTGCGGAAGATGAAATCGCGGGTCATGTCGAGGAATTCGGGCTCCCAGTCATGTTTCCAGCCGGAATATTTCTGCATCATCGGGAAGATGCCGAAATTCATCGATCCCATGTTCATGCTGGCCATCTCGGGGCTGGCGCGCATCGCCGCGCGCAGCCGCTCCTCCCGCGTCATGCCCAGCCCCCCGCCGGTCGAGACGTTCATGACCGCGCCGGTGGCCTGCTTGATCCGGGGCAGGAACTGCATGAACAGCTCGGGATCCGGGTCGGGCCGGCCGGTTTCGGGATTGCGGGCGTGCAGGTGGATGATGCTGGCGCCGGCCTCCGCCGCGCCGATACTGGCACGGGCGATCTCATTGGGCGTAATCGGCAGATGCTCCGACATGGTCGGCGTATGAATGCCGCCGGTGGGCGCGCAGGTGATGATGACGGGTTTGGTCATTGCGGGTTCCCTTCGCGCCACCCCGTTTTCTTCGAAGAAAACGGACCGGAAAATTCCAGTTTTCCAGTTTCAGAATTTTCGAAAATTCCGTTCGCCGGCATCATATCTTCATCTGCTGAACCTGCGCGCTCAGCCCCCCGTCCAGCACCCATAATTGCCCCGAGGCATAGCGCGCCTCGTCGCTGGCCAGCCAGTTGACGAGGTTGGCGATATCCTCGGGCGTGCCGTAGGTCCGCATGGGATGCACGTCGCGCACCGCCTGCTGCAACTCGCCGATGCTCTTGCCGCCCGCTCCCGAGCCTTCGCCCGTGAAGAAGCTCTGCAGCATCGGCGTGTCGATATAGCCGGGGCAGATTGCGTTCACCCTTATACCCTCGGGCCCGTGATCGCAGGCCATCGCGCGGGTCAGCGCATGCACCGCCCCCTTGGTGGCGCAATAAGCCGCCAGCCCCGGATCGGCGATGAAGCCATCGTAGGAGCCGAAATTGATGATCGAGGCGCTGCTGCCCCCTTCGGCGGCCTTCCGCATCAGCGGCAGCGCGTGTTTCGAGGTCAGGAAGGTGCCGGTCACGTTGACGGCGAAGGAGCGGTTCCATTCGTCCAGCGTCGTCTCCTCGATTGTCTTCTCGATCTCGATCCCGGCGGCATTGACCAGAATGTCCAGCTTGCCATGCTCGTCCCGCACCCGCGCCAGCGCGGCGATCGCCTCGTCCTCGCGGGTCACGTCCAGCCGCAGAAAGCGGGACGCGCCGCCCGCTGCGTCAAGCGAGCCCGCCTCGCTGAGATCGGCGGCATAGACCGCCGCCCCTTCCGCCTCGAACCGCGCACAGATCGCCCGGCCGATGCCCCCGCGCCCGCCTGTGACCAGCGCCACCTTGCCCTCAAGCCTGCCCATCCAGTTCCTCCCTCAGCGGCGGAAAGCGGTAATGCTGCGCCGCCACCGTCCAATCCATGTGATTGCGGACATATTCCTGGCTGGCGTCGCGCGGCGGGGTGTAATCCCATGCCTCGCCCGCGCCCGCCTCCATCGCCGCGTGCAGCCGCCGGCGCGAGCGTTGCGTGGCGATGACATTGCTGCGCAGCGTTTCGCTGTCCCACCGCGCGGCCACCTCCGCCGCGAAAGCCTTTGCCCGCACGGCATAGGCCGGATCGGCCGCCAGGTTCACCCGCTCCTGTGGGTCGGCCGCCAGATCGTAAAGCTGCGGCGGGTCGGTGTCGCAATGGATGTATTTCAGATCCCCCCGTCGGATCATGAAGACCGGCGCCGGCGTCATCTCGGCGCAGTATTCGCCGATGGCCTCGTCCGCCTCATCCGCCTCGCCTCGCATCAGCGGCAGCAGGCTGCGCCCGTCCACCGGTTCGCCCAGCAGGCTGTGGTCGCCGCCGCCCAGTTCGACGAAGGTGGGCAACAGGTCGACGAGCGAACAGGCGTTGCGCGCGCGTCCCCGCGCCACCCCTGG
>JAUIBJ010000324.1 GCA_030428025.1 Alphaproteobacteria bacterium | reverse complement strand
GAAAGGGGCAGGTCCGATGAACATGCAGGTGACCCAGGGCGTTCAGCCGCCGCCGCCGCCGATGCGGCTGGAAGAGATGCGGCTGCCCGTCGTGATGATGCGCGACATCCTGATCAAGACGATGTTCCGCAAGAATATAGACATGGTCAGCGAACTGGCCGACGCGATCTGCCTGCCGCGTGCAGTGACGCAGGAACTGATCGACATGGCGCGCAGCCAGTCCATGGTCGAGGCGATGGGCACGCTCAATGCCAACTCCGGCAGCGAGATGGGTTATCAGTTGACCGACAGCGGCAAGTCGCGCGCGCTCGACGCGCTCTCGCAGTCGGAATATTTCGGCGCCATGCCTGTCCCGCTCGAAGTGTATGGCGAGCAGGTCAAGCGCCAGTCGATCCGAAACATCCAGATCACGCGCCAGGAACTGGTGAACGCGATGGGCCATCTGGTGCTGCCCGAAAGCCTGCTCGACTATCTCGGCCCGGCCGTGTCGGCTGGCCGCTCGATCCTGATGTACGGACCGCCCGGCAACGGCAAATCCTCGATTTCCAACGGCATCCGCGACGCAATGGGCGACAAGATCTACGTTCCCCGCGCCATCGAGTATTCCGGCCAGGTGATCACCGTCTACGATCCGATCGTGCACTCCAAGGCCGAGACCGAAAGTGACGACCCCAACAGCTTGCGCCGTCGGCGCACATTCGACACCCGCTATGTGCGCTGCGAACGCCCGACGGTGATCACAGGGGGCGAATTGTCGCTTTCCATGCTCGATCTGGTCTACAATCCCACCGCGCGCACCTATCAGGCGCCGCTGCAGCTCAAGTCGACGGGGGGCATCTTCATCGTCGACGACCTCGGCCGCCAGGCCGAGCCGCCACAAAGCCTGGTCAACCGCTGGATCGTCCCGCTGGAGGAATCGAAAGACATCCTCGCCCTGCAATCGGGCGAGAAGTTCGAGGTGCCCTTCGACACGCTGGTGATCTTTTCCACCAACTTCCACCCCAACGAGATTTTCGACAAGGCGGCGCTGCGGCGGATCTTCTTCAAGATCAAGATCGACGGTCCGAGTCAGGCAGACTTCCTGAAGATCTTCGCGATGGTCGCCAAGAAGAAGGGCATGCCGCTCGACGAGGCGTCGCTGCTACACCTGCTGAAGAAGAAATACCCCACGATCAACAACATCTACGCCAATTATCAGCCGGTCTTCCTGATCGACCAGATGATCGCAACCTGCCAGTTCGAGGGTATCCCCTATCAGATGACCCCCGAACTGATCGACCGCGCCTGGGCCAACATGTTCGTGAAGGACGAAACCATCGTGAAGTGAGGGGGTAAGCCGCGCGGTCGCCGACCCGCGGGGTGGCGATCTGACCGCAGGCTTGGGCACTTTATGCCAGCCATACTCGCTGAACCGATGAGCCGCGCGCTTGCGTCACCCAATCGCCGCCCCGGGGGGCGGGTCGGCGATCGCGCGGCGGGCTGGCGCCCTCGATTCCGCGCGGGGTGCCTTTGCCCCGCGCAGGTTCCGGTCTACACCCATCCGCATGACCGCCCTGCCCCCGCCCTTCGCCGACTGGTTTGCCGCCCGCGGCTGGCACCCCCACCCGCATCAGCTGACCATGCTGGAGCGCGCCGCCGCCCCCGCGCAGCTGCTGATCGCGCCCACCGGCGGCGGCAAGACGCTGGCGGGCTTCCTGCCCAGCCTGATCGAGCTGGCCGAGACCCCGCGCCAAGGGCTGCACACGCTCTACATCTCGCCGCTGAAGGCGCTCGCTGCCGATATCCGCCGCAACCTGACCGCCCCGGTCGAGGAGATGGGCCTGCCCGTGCGGATCGAGGACCGAACCGGCGACACCGCCCAGTCGGCCAAGCGCCGCCAGCGGGCCGACCCGCCGCATATCCTGCTGACCACGCCGGAAAGTCTTGCGCTGCTCACCTCCTACGAGGATGCCCACCGCATCTTTGCCGGGCTGGAGCGGGTGGTGGTGGACGAGATCCACGCGCTGGCGGAATCGAAGCGGGGCGACCAGCTGATGCTGGCGCTCTCCCGCCTTCAGGCCCTGCGCCCCGGACTGCGCCGCGTGGGTCTGTCGGCCACGGTGGACGACCCCGCCGCCATCGCGAAACTTCTCGCCCGCCACCCCGACCCCTGCGAGATCCTCATGGCCGATCCGGGCCCCGACCCGGATATCGCCATGCTGGAGACTGACGCATCCCCGCCCTGGGCCGGGGGCGGCGCGGCCCATGCCATTCCCGCCGTGCTGGACCAGATCCGGCGCCACCGCACCACGCTGGTTTTCCACAACACCCGGGCGCAGGCCGAGATTTTCTTTCACAATCTGTGGCTTGCCAATGACGAGGGGCTGCCCATCGGCATCCATCACGGCTCGCTCGACCGGGTCCAGCGCGAGCGTGTCGAAGCGGCGATGCAGCGCGGCGAGCTGCGCGCCGTGGTCTGCACCGGCTCGCTCGACCTCGGCATCGACTGGGGCGATGTTGACCTCGTCATTCAGGTGGGCGGCCCCAAGAACGTCAAGCGGCTGGTACAGCGGATCGGCCGGGCCAACCACAATTACAACGCCCCCTCCAAGGCGCTTCTGGTGCCCGCCAACCGCTTCGAGGTGGTGGAATGTCAGGCCGCACTGGAAGCCGTGCGCGCGCATGACCTTGACGGCGAGCCGCGCGGGCCGGGGCCGCTCGACGTGCTCTGCCAGCATATCCTGATCCGCGCCTGCGCCGGCCCGTTCGCCGCCGACGCGCTCTTTGAGGAAGTCCGCACCGCCGGCGCCTATGCCGATCTGGCACGCGCCGATTTCGATGCCTGTCTGGAGTTCTGCGCCACCGGCGGCTATGCGCTGAAAGCCTACGACCAATGGCGGCGCCTGAAACAGACACCCGAAGGGCTGTGGCAGCTGCGCGACCCGCGCAGCGCCCGGCTGATCCGGATGAATATCGGCACCATTCAGGACAGCGACCTGTTGAAGGTTCGGATGCAGCGCGCCCGCGGCGGCAAGCCGCTGGGCGAGGTCGAAGAAGGCTTCGCCGCCTCGCTGACCCCCGGCGACACCTTCTTGATCGGCGGGCAGATCGTGCGTTACGAATCCCTGCGCGAAATGGTGGTGGAAGTCAGCCGCGACCCCGGCCGCACCCCCAAGATCGCCGTCTTCTCCGGCACCAAGTTCGCCACCTCGACCCAGCTCAGCCAACGCATCCTGCGGCTGATCAACAGCGACGACTGGTCTGCCCTTCCCGGCCACACGCGGCACTGGCTGGAGTTGCAGGCACGCATGTCGCGCCTGCCGCAGGCCGGTCGCCTTCTGATCGAAAGCTTCCCGCACGAGGGGCGCGAGCATGCCGCGATCTATGGTTTTGCCGGGCGCAATGCGCAGGCCACGCTGGGTCTCATACTGACCAAACGAATGGAAGAGCTGGGGCTCGCGCCGCTGGGCTTCGTGGCAACCGATTACGCCACGCTGATCTGGGGGCTGGAGCCGCTGACCGACCCTGCGCCGCTCTTCGAGATCGACGCCCTGCGCGCGGGGCTTGACCGGTGGCTCGCGAACAACGCGTTGATGAAGCGCACTTTTCGCGCCTCGGCCACCATCGCCGGGCTAATCCAGCGCAACATGCCGCAGGTGCGCAAAACGGGCCGGCAGGCGACCTTTTCGTCGGACATCCTCTATGACACGCTGGCGAAATACGACCCCGATCACCTGCTCCTGCAAATCACGCGGAACGAAGCGATGCGCGGGCTGATCGACTTCGGCCGCATCGAGGAGATGATCACGCGGATCGGCGGGCGGATCGACCTCTTGCGCCTGTCCCGCGTCACCCCTTTCGCCGCGCCGCTCTTTCTGGAAGTTGGCCGCACGCCGGTGGAGGGGATGGCTCAGGAGCGGCTTCTCGCCGAAGAGGCCGCGCGGCTGATGGAGGAAGCCGGGCTTTCGGCCTGACCGCCCGCGATCGTCCCTTGCAAGAAGCGCGCCGGGGAGGCACAAGAACATTGCATGAACGGTTTCGATTTCTCCCTCGCCGGCGTGCCTCTGGTGGCGCTCGGTTCCGGTGCGCTCTTCTGGCCTGAGGCGCGGCTTCTCTGCGTTTCCGACCTGCATCTGGGCAAGGCGGAACGGCGCGCGCGGCTGGGCGGCGCGCCGCTTCCGCCCTACGAGACGCGCGACACGCTGATGCGGCTCGAGGCCGACCTGGAGGCGACGCAGGCCACGACGGTGATCTGCCTCGGCGACAGTTTCGACGACCGCGCGGCCGCCGAGGCTCTGGTGGAGATGGACAGGCTGCGCATCGCGGCTCTGCAGGCCGGGCGCCGCTGGATCTGGATCGAGGGCAACCACGACCCCGGCCCGGTGGAGATGGGCGGCACCCATCTGGCCGAACTGCCCCGCCCCCCCCTGACCTTCCGCCATATCGCACGGCCCGGACAAAGTGGCGAGATTTCAGGGCATTACCATCCCAAAGCCACCCTGCGCACCAGAGGCCGTCCCGTCACACGCCCTGCCTTCCTGATCGACACCGACCGGGTGATCCTACCGGCCTATGGCACCTATACCGGCGGGTTGCGCAGCCATGACCCGGCGCTGACCCACCTTATGCGGGCCGAGGCGGTGGCGGTGCTGACGGGGCCTTCTCCCTGCGCCGCGCCGATGCCGCGCTGAGCCGGCTTGACGGCAATTCCCCTTTCCGGAGTGGCGCGTTACTCTCGGGTCCGAGAACCACCAGCACAGGACAGACCCGCCGCATGACCCCCGAGACAGAACAGAAGATCAGGGCGAGCTTTGCCGCGCAGTCGATGATGGAAACCCTGGGCGCCCGGATGGCCCGCGTCGAAGAGGGCGCGGTGGTGATAGAGGCACCGATCCTGCCCGGCAGCCGGCAGCAGCAGGGCTTCGCCCATGCCGGGCTGACCTTCGCCCTGGGCGACAGCGCGGCGGGCTATTCGGCCCTGACCACGATGCCGGAGGAGTGCGAGGTGCTGACCACCGAGATGAAAATCAACCTTCTC